>DATIFQ010000291.1:0-15896 GCA_035455185.1 Bryobacteraceae bacterium
CGCCGAATACGGAGCGTTTTTCACGAGCTTATCGCTCCACGCAAACTCGCTCGAGACAAAACGCACTACGTCCTTCACCGGCTCGCCAGGCGCCGTCCCACTTTCTGCCGTGACGTGCCGAACGACCCGGACACCTCTTTCCTCCGTCTGAGGCGCCGTCTGTCCGGCCGCCACCACGGCCACGGCGAACAGTACCGCCCAAAGCTTCATTTGTTCTCTCATCGGTGACTCTCCCTCGGTCTTCTCGATTCGAACTTCTAACTACTGAATAAAGCGGATCGCTCGTGCCAGTCCGTCTTCTCCCATCAGCACGTCCGCCATGACTCTCTCGGCGGCTCGGTCCTCGTTCATCGGAAGGCCAAAACTCCGCAGCGCCGTTCGGGGCAACTCGACCCGCACGAGATACCCGCGGTCGAGCGACCCAAGCATGTCCTCGCCCGCGACCGGAATGAACCCCGTGGCAACCTCGAGATCGCGCTGTCTCGCTGCTGCTCGGGGCCGGCGTGCCGTCCTTGCCATTCGCGGTTTCGGCCGCCGCTTCGGAGCCGTCTCCGGCGCCGCCACTGCCGGCGCGTTGACCGGTTCGGAGACCGGCGCGGACGCCGCCCGCGGCGCGGGAGCCGCGTCACGGTCGCCCACGAGCCGCGCGGAGAATACCAGAATCGCGATGGACGCCGCGATCAGCCCCGCCGTGGCCGCCCTCCGCCGGAACCGGGCGGCCCGATGGCGCTTGAATGCAGCCAAAAGCCTGCCCTCGAGTTCCACCGGCGCCTGCTCCGCCGCCATCCCGGAGGCCAGCTCTCGGAGCAGTGATCCAACTTTCTCCGATTCGCGGTCCGTCATGATAGACACCTCTCCCGGCCACGCAGCTTCGCCGCTAACAGCGCCCGTCCGCGGTGCAGCCGGGACCGCACCGTGCCCACCGCACAATCCAGCGTCCTCGCGGCGTCCTCATAGCTCATTTCCTGCAGATCGCACAGCACAATCGCCTCCCGGTAACGAATGGGCAGCAGTGGAATCGCTTCTCTGAGGTTCCGGCACGCCTCCTCCCGGCTCAGTTCCGCCAGCGGGTCCTCTGCTTCGGGCGGATCGTCCCGTTCGAAGTCGCCCTCCTCCACACCCACGTATCTCCTCTCCCGCTCCAGGCAGCGAAGAACGTGATTGCGTGCAATCCCGAGCAGCCAGGAAAGGAAAGGACCTCGGGATGGGTCATACCGGCCTCCGGAATGTATCAGCGTCACAAAAACCTCTTGCGTCACTTCCTCGGCGATCTCCCGGCTCCCGGTCATTTGCAGCGCAAATCGGTACGTCGGTCCTTGACACCGCCGGTACAGAACCACGAAGGCCGCCTCACTACCCGAGACCATCTGCCCGAGAAGCTCTTCGTCCGCGGAATCGTTCATCGCTATCTCGGTTTGACGGGCTGGCATGGGCCGCTGTTTGGGATTCAGGGATCTAGGGCAAGAAGTTCCGCCATTATCGCTTTTTCCAGCAGGCCAAGCTAATGTTGATTTTTTCAACGTCACGTTTGCGTACTTTCACCCAGGGTGTGGTAATTTGCCCCACTTAACCTAACCCAGCCATCGGCCGGTCGGATGGGTGCCGCTGTAACCGATTAGGAATGTTGCCAGTTGTCGGGCGGTCGCGCGCTACGGAGTTTGGGCTGTCCCCTGCTGAATAGAACCGGCTTTGTTTGCACGGTCCCTCGCTCGACGTATGCGAGATGCGAGAGTTGTGGTTGAGTTGTAAGGAATTTTCGAAGTAGTCTGTAGCGACATTTGGAGGAAGGTGACCATGCGCATTCCTTTCCTGAAGAACTGGGCGTTCCGTTTTGCCCTTGTTCTGACTTTCGTCGTCGGCTCGATCGTCCTGGTCAGTGCACCTGGACCTGGCTTCGGCCCCCACGACAAGGCTTTTTATGCGGACGCCAACCTGGTGAACTTCGTTCGGCCGGGGTTGGTGTTCAACATCGTCTCAGCGGAAATCGCCGCCGACGGCACCGCCAAAGTCCGGTTCAAACTGACGGATCCCAAGGGTCTGCCCCTGGACCGGCTGGGTGTGACAACTCCGGGAGCGGTAAGCACGAGCTTCATCCTGGCTCGCATCCCGGCTGGCAAGACGCAGTATGAGTCGTACACGACACGGAGCCAGACCAGCCCGATCACGAATCAGACGGCCATCCAGGCCGGAGCGGACTCCGGAGGCACATACGAACAGGTCGGCGATGGTGAGTACATCTACACGTTTAAGACGAAACTCCCGTCGGGTTACGACAAGTCCGCCACTCACACCGTCGGCATGTACGGCAACCGGAACCTGACCGAGTTCGACCTCGGCACGAACAGCACCGAGACGGAGTTCCACTTCGTTCCCGACGGCTCCAAACCGCCCGCCCCTCGCGACGTGATCAAGACCGCCACCTGCAACAAGTGTCACCAGCACTTGACGGCGCACGGCGAGGGTGGCCGTCAGTTGATGGAAGGCTGCATTCTCTGCCATCAGCCGCAAACGAAGGACCCCGACACCGGTGAGACCGTGGACATGGCTGTGATGATCCACAAGATCCACCAGGGCGAAGGACTGCCCAGCGTGCAGGCTGGCAAGCCGTACATCATCATCGGGAACCGGCAGTCCGTTCATGACTTTTCCGAAGTCGTGTTCCCCGCGGATACCAGGAACTGCACCTTCTGCCACGAGCAGAATACCGGGGCTGTACAGGCCGACGCATATTTTAAACCGAATATGGCGGCTTGCGGCTCCTGTCACGATAACGTAAATTTCGCGACTGGAGAGAACCACGCAAATCTGCCGCAGGTTTCCAACAACCAGTGCGCGAACTGTCACACACCCGACGGCGAAGTGGAGTTCGATATCTCCATCACGCGCGGACACACCATCCCGCGCTTCTCTCGCGACCTTCCCGGCTTTGTGTTTGAGCTAGTGAAAGTTGACGAGGCCGGGCCGGGCAAGAATCCGGTCGTCACGTTCAAGCTGACGGACAAGGCCGGCAAGCCGATTATTGCGTCTGAAGTGACACGGCTCGCGCTCGTGCTGGCCGGGCCGACCAGTGATTACGGCTGGTACGTCTCCGAGGACGCCAAATCGGCCACCGCCGGACAGGACGGGACGCACACGTATACGTTCAAGGCGGCGCTTCCGGCGGACGCGAAAGGAACTTACGCTGTCGGAATCGAAGGCTACCGCAACATGGTCCTGCTGGCCAACACGCCGAAACAGGTGACAGTCCGTGACGCCGGCGTCAATAAGCAGATCTACTTCTCGGTGGACGGCTCGCCCGTCCAGCCGCGCCGGCAGGTCGTGGCACTGAATATACCGGACACCCCGTACGGCGGCTGCAACAAGTGCCACGCCAGCCTGTCGCTGCATGGTGACAACCGCAACCAGATCGAACAGTGTGTCATGTGCCATAACCCGAACGAGAGCGACAAGGCTCGGCGTCCGGCGGACAAGCTGCCCGCGCAGTCGGTGGACTTCCGGATGATGGTCCACAGGATCCACACTGGCGAAGAACTGCCGTACGACTTCACGATCTACGGCTTCGGCGGCAATCCGATCAACTTCAACAAAGTGCTGTACCCGGGTGACCGCCGCCGCTGCAACTCGTGCCATGTAAACGATTCGCAGCAGTTGCCGCTCAACGACAACCTGCTCAACGTGACCGATCCGCGCGGAGTGCTCAACCCGGTCGGGCCAACGACCGCAGCCTGTACCAGTTGCCACACCGCTGTGTACGCTGCTTCTCATGCGCTGGCCAATACGACCCCGCTGGGCGAGAGCTGCGCGGCTTGCCACAAGCCCGGAGCTGACTTCGCGCTCGATCGCGTACATGCGGAGTAAACGCGCAGTACACTCACCTCCCTCCTTTGTCCCGCGGGGCTCCCGGATGTCCGGGGGCCCCGCGTGGGCGTTTCTTGCTGTGTTGCTCTGCGCGCCGGCGATGCCTGCTGTTCAGGCCGCCGGAGAGCAGAAACAGGAGCAGAAACCGGCGAAACAGGCCGCTACCTACGTCGGCTCGGAAACCTGCCAGGCGTGTCACGAGGACATCTACAAGGCGTTTCAAAGGAATCCTCATCACGCCGTCGAAAAGGACGCCCGGCGGAAGTGGGAAGGCAAGGCCTGCGAATCCTGCCACGGTCCCGGCAGCGCCCACGCCGAATCAACCGAGAAGAAGGACATCGTCAACCCCGCCGGACTTGCAGCCTCTGAAGCCGACCGTGGTTGCCTCGGCTGCCACCTCAACCAACCCACGCATGTCGGCCGTGTGTTCGGCGGCCATGGGAAGAACCAGGTAAGCTGCGTCTCCTGCCACTCGATTCACGGGACGGCGCCGGAGAGCCTGGTGGCGCGGAAAGCTTCCACCGTGAACAAGAAATGCGCCGAATGTCACACGCCGGTTTGGGCCGAGTTCCAGCGGCCTCACAAGCATCGCCTGCCGGAAGGCGCGATGTCGTGTGTCGACTGTCACAACCCGCACGGCAGTTTCCTGCCGCGGTCGATGCAAACGGTGTCAGCCAATGAACCTGGCTGCTTCAAGTGCCACGGCGACAAGCGCGGGCCGTTCACGTACGAGCACGCTCCCGTTCGCTTCGAGGGCTGCACGGCGTGTCATCAGCCGCACGGCTCGGCCAACCCCAGGATGCTGAACCGCCACGAAGTGCGGCTTACATGTCTCGAGTGCCATGCGAATCTGCCATTGCCGACGCTGGCTGGCTCCAACGGCTTGGGCGGCGTGCCGCCGTCGTTCCACGACCTGCGGAGTCCGCGCTACCGCAATTGCACCATCTGCCACGTGAAGGTCCACGGATCTCACGTCAATCGGGCCTTACTGCGATGAGACTGATCCTTGCCATCTTTCTAGCCGTCGTTACTCTTGCCGCGCAGGAACCGTCCGCACAGCCGGCCCAGGAGGCGCCGTCTCCGGCGCCCGCCACCGAACAGTGGCTCACCGGGAATATCGAGTTCGGCAACCGCTGGGTCAGCGACGTACGCGGAAATGCCGAGGCGTACCGCAGCGTCGTCAACCTCGGCGAGGGTCCCAAGCTGTTTGGACTCGACCTCACGCTCACGGATCCATCCCGCCGTCTGTTTGACAGCGCGGTCATCCGTGCGAACAGTTGGGGCGGCGACCCGTACAACACGGCGAGCGTCGATGTGCGGCGCGAGCGGTCGTACAACCTCTCGTTTGACTACCGGAACATCGCCTACTTCAATTCGCTGCCGTCCTTTGCGAACCCTGCCGTCGACCGCGGCATCTTCCTGAGCCAGCGCTCCTTCGACATCCAGCGACGCATGATCGACACGGAACTGGAGCTCATGCCGGGAAGCCGCATCATTCCTTACGTCGCTTTCTCGCGGGATTGGGGCGCCGGCTCCGGTGTTACGAGTTTCGTCACCGACGGGAACGAGTTCGCCGTGGCTAATGACCTTCGCGACCGCACGAACAACTTCCGCGGCGGAGTCCGCGTGGAATTGAATCGGTTCCATGCAACGTTCGAGCAGGGCGGAACGAACTTCAAAGACCATCAACGGCTGTTCCACTCGCCCGGACCGCATTACGGGAACCGAACGGTGCCGCTTCTCGGGCGCCAGACGCTGCTGTCCACGCTCGAGCAGGCCTATCGCGTCGAGGGCGACAGCGTCTACACGAAGGGTCTTGTTACAACGAACCCTGCGTCGTGGGTCAACCTCTACGGCCAGTTCCTCTACAGCCGGCCCGACAGTGATGTAAGTTATTCTCAGGACAACTCCGGCAAGTTTGTTTCGTTCGACCCGCCACTGTCCTCGTTGCGATTGTTCGACTCTCAGATGGTGCTCCTCACCTCGGAGTCGAAACAACCCCATACGTCGGGCAGCTTCGGCGCCGAGCTCCGATTGCACCGGCGCATACGGGTCACCGAAGCCGTGATGACCGATCGGTTCCATACAACCGGTTCGGCGCTTTTGCAGGAAACGCTCGCCGCCGGAACGGTTTCCGCGACCAGCTCGGGCGTGCCGCCGGGCCTGGAAAAGCTGATCTTCAATTACAGCCGGCAGGAAGTGAACGTCCTGGCCGACGTACTGCCCCGCCTGACGCTTCGCGGCGGTCATCGCTACGTGTGGGGTGACGCTCAGGTGCGCGCTCCGCAATTGAGCCAGACCGGTACCGTCGAGAACGGTGAGCTGAAGATGCACGTGGGCCTAGCTGGGTTCGTCTTCCGTGCCGCCCAAAAACTGACCGTGAGCGCGGACTTCGAGGGCGGCTCCGCCGACCGGAACTACTTCCGGACCAGCCTTCAGGACTACAAAAAGCTGAGCGCCCGGGCTAACTACCAGGTGCTGAACTCGCTGAATATGGGTGCGCGTTTCTCTCTGCTGGACAACCAGAACCCCGCGCAGAACATCCGGAACGATTTCCTCAGCCGCGACAACTCGATTACCGTGTTGTGGACCCCCGCCGGCGGGAAGCGTGTCAGTCTCCTTGGAGACTACTCGCGGTCCACGCTGCGGTCGGATCTTCTGGCTGTGGTACCGAGCACCCTCCAGAGCGAGCTATCCACGTACGCTGAGAGGGCGCACACGGGGACGGCTCTGCTCGAGATCAACCTGCCCGACGTTCAAAAGGCTTCGCCAAAGCTGAGCCTCGGCGGGTCGTTCTTCAAATCCTCGGGCAGCCGTCCGACCGAGTACTACCAGCCCATCGGCCGTTTTTCGGTCCCGTTCCATCGGAAGGTTCGCGGCTTCTTTGAGTGGCGCTGGTACCGCCTGTTCGAGAGCTTCTATCAGTACGAAGGATTTCGCACGCATCAGTTCGTTGGAGGTTTGCAGCTCGCGTTATAGTAGCGGGTATGCACCGATCTCTGATTGCCGCTACCTGTAGTGTCTTTGCGCTTCAACTGACCTTCGGCGCCATCGAGATCCCCGGGGATGCCCGCCAAGGGGAACAGGTTTTCAAGAGCCAGCGCTGCGTGGAATGTCACAGCGTGAACGGCGTGGGCGGGAAGTCCGCTCCGGACTTGGGGAAACGCACGGCGCGCAACTACACGCCCGCCATGATGGCGAGCCTGATGTGGAACCACGCTCCCAAGATGTGGAGCGCCATGTCCGACAAGGCTGTGACCCGCCCGCAGTTGACCAGCGAGCAGGCGGCCGACCTGTTCGCCTTCTTCTACGCCTCCCGCTATTTCGAGCGGCCCGGCGACGCCGGCCGAGGAAAGCAGGCATTTCAAACCAAGGGCTGTGCCGGGTGCCACTCTCTGAGTGGAGTGGCCGGCTCCGGACCGAAAGCCGTGGCCTCCTGGAAGTCGCTGGACGATCCGATCCTTCTGGCGCAGGAAATGTGGAACCACGCTGCGCTGATGAAGGAGGCGCTCGGAAAGAAACGAATGGCTTGGCCCCGGCTGACGAGCCAGGAGTTGACCGACATGCTCGTGTACTTGCAGAACCTGCCCGAGACCAGGGGGCGCCAAACAGAATTCGCCCCGGCCTCGGCCGAAACCGGCAAGATGCTGTTCGATCTTAAGGGTTGCAGGAACTGCCACACGGGGAAACAGTCGCTTGAAAATCGGTTCGCCAACCGCACGATCGTCGATTTCGCCGTCGCGATGTGGAATCACGCCCCGAAGATGGCTCAGCCCGCACCGGAACTGCGCGCCGAAGAAATGCGCCGGATCGCGGGTTATCTCTGGTCGATCCAACTCTTCGACAGTCCCGGAAATGCCGCGAGAGGCAAGTCCGTCTACCAGACAAAGAATTGCGCCACCTGCCACGAAGATGCTTCGAGCGGCGCCCCGAGGATTGTTGTCCGGGACGGCGTCAGTTCCCCGCAGAGGATGGTCCACGAGCTCTGGAGACACGGTCCGGCAATGCTCGAGGTGATGAAAAAGAAGAATATAGCCTGGCCGCAGTTTGCGGGCAACGAGATGGCCGACTTGATCGCGTACCTGAATTCGTCCGGGAGTTGACGGACCCGGTCCAATGCGAGTACAAACCACTGAAGTCCTTTCCAAAATCAGCTTATTCGCCGCCCTGACGCCGCCGGAGTTGGATGCTCTGGCGGCGCGAACCCTCCAGCGTCGCTACGCGGCGGGCGAAGTCCTTTTCCGGGAAGGAGATCCATGTTATGGCTTCTTCGTCCTCGGCCGTGGAACCGTAAAAATCTTCAAGACTTCGTCGAGCGGCCGGGAGATCATGCTGGCGGTTGAAACCGCTCCTTCCAGCGTTGCGGAAGTCCCCTTGTTTGATGGCGGCCCGTACCCCGCCACAGTCAGCGCCATCGATGAAGTCGATGCGTACGTCATCAGCAAACAGGATTTCCGCTCCGTCTGCCGGCAAAACCCTGAGCTCGCCCTCAAGATACTCGCCGTCGTAGGTAAGCGGCTCCGGCAGCTCGTCGGCGTCGTCGAAAGTGTCAGTTTTGGCTCCGTTCGGCAGCGTTTAGCGCGCAATCTGCTCGATTTTCGGCACGAATACGGTCAAGATCGGTTCATCCTGCCGGTCACACACCAGGAGCTGGCTTCCCGCCTGGGTACCGTCCGCGAAGTGATCTCCCGAAATCTTAGCCGATTCCAGGCTGAGGGCCTCATCAAGATTGAGAAGAGAGAGGTGCTGATCGTCGACTCCGAAGGCCTGGAACGCGAGGCTGAGACGGAGATCTAGTTCGTTTTTTCGTGTATTTCCTCGACACGGTATGTCGATATATTCAACAGCGCGCTAACCACTCTGTTCGTTGATATATAGCTCTTAAGCTCTGGTTATCGCCGCTGGGTAGTGTTGTATTAGCCCACACCGCCCTCCGGACACGCCTGAAGCGAAGTTTGGCCATCGCTTATAAGAGTCACATAATAAAAGCCTTATATTATTTGCTTCGGATGGGATGATCCGCCCGCTTTGGCTTCCCACTTGCCTTTCTATATGTGAAAGGAGAACTACAATGACCGTACTTCTCGTGCTGTTCACGTTTCTGGTTTTCATCGCAGTGGACTACATCCTGACCCGCAAGAAGGCAGCTCAGCCGCACGCCGCGCCGGACGTCGTTGCTTCGCCTGTGCTCGATCCCGCGTATGTTGAGGGATTCCTCGTGCCGGAGAAGCTCCAGTATCACCCGGGCCATAGCTGGGCAATGCGGGAGCGAAAACATCTGCTCCGGGTGGGAATCGACGAATTCGGCGCCGCTTTGATGGGACGCATCGAGAAAATCGAGGTTCCCAAGCCCGGTGTTTGGATCCGCCAGGGGCAGAAGGCCTTCTCATTCTTCCGGGACGGCGAGAAAACCGAGGTACTGTCACCGACCGAGGGCGAGGTCATCGAGGTCAACAACGACCTGCTGAACGACCCGTCTCTCCTGCGCAAGGATCCGTACGGGGCAGGCTGGCTGATGATGGTTCACGTTCCCGACGAGGAAACGGTGAACCGGAACCTGATTCCCAAGAACATGGTTCGAGGGTGGATACGTGACGCCGTTGAGCGGCTGTACGCCCGGCAGCCTCAGTTTGCCGGTGCGGTGGCGGCCGACGGCGGCCGTCCGGCGGACGACTTGTTCGCCGCCCTCCCAGGCGAGTCCTGGAAGGAACTGACCGGGGAATTCTTCCTGTCAAAGTAACCAGCCCCGCCGATTCAGATTGGCCGCTGAATTGCACATGAAAACGGTGCAATTCAGACGACAGGGTCTGAAAGCGGTGTTCTGCGTAAACGGAGAACAAACATGAAGCAGAGAGCCGTCCTATACGACAGTACCCTGTGCGTCGGTTGCAGGGCTTGCGAAGAGGCGTGTGCACGGAAGTGGAATCTTCCGTACAATGACGCGGTCGCGTCGAAAGAGCAGCTTTCCGAGAATAAGCTGACTACGATCGCGACGTATGGCGAACGCTATGCTCGCCGGATGTGCATGCACTGCGCGGAGCCGACGTGCGTGTCGGTATGCCCCGTGGGGGCGTTTCAAAAGACGCCGCTCGGGCCCGTCATCTATCTGGAGGACCGTTGCATGGGCTGCCGGTATTGCATGCTGGCCTGTCCATACAGCGTACCTGTCTACGAGTGGAGCAAGACGCTTCCTAAGGTGAGGAAGTGCGACATGTGCTACGACCGCGTGAGGGCGGGTAAGCCGACGAGTTGCTCGGAAGCCTGCCCGACCGGCGCGACGATCACCGGCGAACGGAACGCATTGATCAAAGAAGCACAGCGGCGGATGACGGAGAATCCCAGCCAGTACAATGGCCGCATCTACGGCCTGGAAGAAGTGGGCGGGACTTCGGTCCTGATGCTGGCCGGTGTGCCGATGGAGCAGTTGGGAGTTCGAGCGAATCTTCCCAATGCACCCCTATCGCTCGCCACCCACGCAGCGTTGTCGTTTGTGCCTGACATCGTGGGGGTCGGCGCTGTCTTGCTCTCGGGTGTCTATTGGATCACTCACCGCCGCGAGGAAGTCGCCGCGGCCGAGGGCGGTCCCCAAAAGGGAAGGGAGAAGACGAAATGACCAGGCTTCTCCGGTTGCCTCGGCTGACATTCTGGCAATTGGTGTTCGCTCTCCTGATGCTTGTCGGCGCTTACGCGACCTACGTGCGGTTTTTTCACGGCCTCGGCGCGGCCACAAACTTGAACGACCGGTTCCCGTGGGGAATCTGGATCGGATTCGACGTCTTGTGCGGGGTGGGCCTGGCGGCGGGCGGCTTTACACTTGCGGCCACGGTTCACATTTTCAACATCGAGAAGTACAAGCCAATCGTACGGCCGGCGATTCTTACCGCCTTCCTCGGCTACACTCTGGTGATCCTCGCCCTCTTGTTCGACCTCGGCCGGCCCTATCGCGTTTGGCATCCGCTGGTGATGTGGAATCCGCATTCGGTGATGTTCGAGGTCGGCTGGTGCGTGACACTCTACACGACCGTGCTGGCGTTTGAGTTCGCTCCGATGGTGCTGGAACGTATCGGCTGGCACGCCGGATTGAAGTGGGTTCGATCCGCCATGATCCCGCTGGTGATCGCGGGCGTCATATTGTCGACTCTGCACCAGTCGTCACTCGGCAGCCTCTATCTGATCGTTCCGCACAAACTCCACCCGCTCTGGTACACTCCGCTGCTGCCGATTCTCTTCTTTGTCTCCGCGATTTGCGTCGGCCTGGCGATGACCATTTTCGAGTCGTGGCATTCCGCGAAGGCCTGTGGAAGGTACCTCGAACTGCGCTTGCTGGCTGGGCTTTCGCGGGTGCTGGCGGTTCTGCTGCTGGCATACCTGGCGTTGAGGTTCCTGGATCTGGCGCGACGGGGCGCGCTACGGTTAATTCTGGAACAGCGGATGGAGAGTTACCTGTTCGGGCTCGAGATCGCGCTGATGCTGCTTCCGATGCTGCTGCTTTTCCGGGCGCACGTCCGCCGCAGGGCGGGAGCGCTTTACGCCTGCTCGGTGATGGTGATTTTCGGTTTCATCACGCACCGCCTGAACGTCAGCGTTACCGGCATGGAGGCGGGTTCCGGGGTGCAATACTTGCCAAAATGGACGGAAATTGCGATCACCCTGGCCATCGTGGCAGCAGGGTTCGCTATTTTTCGATTCGCCACGAAGTACCTGCCGATCTTCGGAGAGGAGGAGCAGCACAGCGAAGTTGTAGCTGTCGCGCCAGAGGCGCTGCCATCTCCGGTGCGGGGGGATTGAGAAGTAGGAGGGAAGAACGGGCCAGAACGGCCATTCTCGAATCGGCCTCGCCGTGAAGCTCGCCGTCTGCGTGGTGGCGAGTTTCACGGCGTTTGTCGCTTTGTTCAGCTACCTGGGTTTCCGCGAGCATCGGCGGCATTCCGAGGATCTGGTAGTGACCAGCGCGGACCGCCTTACCGACGTGATCCAGCGCAGCACCAGCTACCAGATGCTGCACAATGACCGTGCGGCGCTTTACCAGATGATCCATGCCATCGGCAGCGAGCCGGGCATACGCCGGGTGCGCATCTTCAATGAGGATGGGCGCATCAGCTTCTCCACTTCCGAGACCGAAGTGGGAACGGTGCTCGACAAACAGGCAGAGGCCTGTTACGCCTGCCACGCCCAGGCAGCGCCGCTGACTAAGCTGGACCGGCCGGATCGTGCGCGCATTTTTCCGGAGGAGAACGCAAAGCGCGTGCTCGGCATAATCCGGCCGATCGAGAATCAACCGGCCTGTTCGAACGCCGCCTGCCATGCCCATCCGCCCCAGCGGCGGATCCTTGGCGTCACCGACGTGCAAATATCCCTGGAGAGCGTCGACGCGCAACTGGCGGAGTACCGGCGCCATCTGCTGGCCATCACAGGCCTGTCGGTGCTGTTGGGTTCGCTGGTCAGCGTTGGCTTCATTCTGTTGTTTGTACACAGGCCCGTCGGGGAATTGATCGCCGGCACCCAAACGGTGGCCGGCGGGAATCTTGGTCACCGGTTGCCCGTGCGGTCAGGAGACGAACTGGGAGAGTTGGCCGAATCATTCAACAAGATGACGGAGGATCTGGAGAGGGCCCATTTGGAGATCACCACCTGGGCTCGTACGCTCGAGGAGCGGGTGGAGAAAAAGTCCGCTGAGTTGCAGCGCGTCCACGAGAGTCTGCTGACAAGCGAAAAGATGGCATCGCTTGGAAAGCTGGCGGCCACGGTCGCCCACGAAGTAAACAACCCGCTGTTCGGGATTCTGACCTACGCCCGCCTGTCGCTCCGGGCTCTCGAGAAGAGTGATCTCAGCCCGGAGAGCAAAGCGCAGGTTCTCGATCAGTTGCGCACTATCGAGAGGGAGAGCCGGCGGTGCGGCGAAATCATGAAGAACCTCCTCAATTTCGCGCGGCAAGTGCCGCCGCACCGGGAAGCGCATGACCTGAACGTGCTCGTCGACAGGGCCATCACTCTCGTCCGGCACCAACTGGCGCTTCAGGAGATCGAGCTTGAGAAACGCCTTCAAGGCGACCTGCCGGCCTGCTTCTGTGACGCGGACCAGATCCAGCAAGTGGTGCTGGCGTTGTTGATCAACGCATCGGATGTGATGCCGGGAGGAGGGACCATTCGAGTGACGACGGAGTCGGTCAAAAGCGGGGAAAACGCCTGTATTCGAGTAGCCGACACCGGGGGAGGCATCGACTCAGAGACTCTGCCGAAGATTTTCGAGCCGTTCTTCACCACTAAGGAAGACCAGCACCGCACCGGGCTCGGCCTGGCCATCGCGAAAGGTATTGTCGAGAGGCACGGCGGATTCATAACCGTAATCTCGAAGCCCGGAGAGGGCACGGAATTCACCATCCTGCTGCCGGTTGGGGAGCCTATCGCAGCCGGTCCGGATGGAAAGGGGAACCGGAATTGAGTGTACCGGAGACGAAGTCCAGTTCTCTCGGCCGCATCCTGGTCGTCGATGACGAGCTGGTGGTTCGTGACTCCCTCGACAAGTGGTTTGCGGGAGAGGGTTACGAAACCGGCGTTGCGGCGAGCGCCCGCGAGGCGCTGGAGATGTTCCAGAAGAATGAATGGGATCTTGTCCTGCTCGACATCAAGATGCCCGGGATGGACGGGATGGAGCTGCAGGCCCGCCTGCGCGAGATTGACCCGGAACTGGTCATCATCATCATGACCGGCTACGCTTCGGTGGAGACCGCCGTTCAGGCACTGAAGCGCGGCGCGTACGATTACGTGACCAAGCCGATCGACCCGGATGAGCTGGTCCACCTGGTCTCGAACGCGATCGGGCACCGGCGGGACCGGCGGGAGATCGTCCGGCTCCGTGAGAACCTCCAGGAGATCTACCCTGAGACGCACCTTATCGGCAACAGTCCGCCGATGAAGCACGTGCTGGAACTGGTCGAGATGGTTGCGCCCACCGACACAACGGTGCTGATCTCTGGCGAGAGCGGGACCGGCAAGGAGCTGGTGGCGCGAGCGATTCACGCGGCCGGGTCGCGCCGCTACATGCCGATGGTGGTCATCCATTGCGGCGCGCTTACCGAGACGCTGCTCGAGAGCGAGCTGTTCGGTCACGAGCGAGGCGCCTTTACCGGCGCCCAGTACCGGAAGAAGGGTAAGTTCGAGGTTGCCGATGGTGGTACGGTCTTCCTCGACGAGATCAGCGACATCAGCCTCAAGACGCAGACCGATCTGCTGCGTGTGCTGCAGGAAAAGGAGATTGTTCGTGTCGGCGGAAACCAGTCGATCAAGGTGGATTTCCGCTGTATCGCCGCAACGAACAAGAGTCTCGAAGAGCTGGTGAAAGCCGGCACGTTCCGGCCGGATCTTTTCTACCGGCTGAAGGTTTTCTCGATCGAACTTCCACCGCTCCGAGACCGGCGGGAGGACATCCCGCTGCTCGCGGACCACTTCATAAAGAAATACGCCACCGCTATGAACCGGCCTGAGCCGCGATTGTCGCCGGAAGCGCTCGACCTTCTACTGAGTCACAACTGGCCGGGAAACGTCCGTGAGTTGGAGAACGCGATCGAGCGGGCGCTGGTGATCGGGCGAGAGGGGCTGATCCAGCCTTCCGACTTCCCGTTCCAAGTGCATTCGCAGTCCCCGCAAGAGGGCCGGACACTGGAAGACGTCGAGAGGGTCCACATCGAACGGGTCCTTCGCGAGACCGCGGGCAATCTCTCCCGTACCGCGCGGATCCTCGACATCGACCGGACCACGCTCTACAACAAGCTCAAGCGATACGGCCTCAAGTGATCTCCCTGCCGCGCAGAATCGCAGCGATTCATCTGCAGCCGGTTGGGGATGGGGTCACGCTGGAGATGCTCGACCGGATATGCGCGGCGCTCGCGCGCTTATTCGAGGTCTCCTGTCACGTACGCGGCGAGCGGCTCGACGCCGGACTCGCGCTCGATCCTGTCCGCCTGCAATACTTCTCAACCGCCATCCTGCAGCAACTCGTGCCGCTGGCGGCCGGAGACGAGGAGATCCGGCTGCTCGGCATCACCGAGTACGATCTATTCGTGCCGGTGCTGACGTTCGTGTTCGGCGAGGCGCAACTGGACGGGCGCTGCGGGCTGGTTTCCCTCCACAGGTTGAGGGAGGAGTTCTACGGCATGCCGGCGAGCGAAGAACTTGTGGAGGAACGCGCGGTGAAGGAAGTGATCCATGAACTTGGGCATACCTTCGGGCTCAGGCACTGTCCCGACTGGAGTTGCGCGATGGCGTCAACCCACGCCGTGGAGCGCCTGGACCTCAAGGAAGCCCGGCTCTGCGCGGACTGCACGCGGCGTCTCGGGGCGTGGTCATAAGGAACCGCGAACTCAAACCGAGCCGCAACCGCAGGGAGCGGACGCCTGCTATCGGCGAAAGAGCTTGTGCTTGATGTCCGGCCAGAATTCGCGAAACACGTTCTTGCCAAGCTCTATGCCGAGAGTCGTACTGCCGCGCGCAAGGCCGTGCCGAAAGTCGTTCCGCGAGTCGGGGTACCAGGTGTTGGCGAGGAACCCAGAGCCGTAGGCGCCGGCGAAACGGCCGACTGCAAACGTCTGGCCGCCATTCTCGGTCCGCCGCACAAAAGTGCGTTTCACTGCGTGCTCTGTGCGGGGCCAGAAGCCGCTGCACTCGCAGTGGTCGTAAGCAAGCACCTCGCCCCGCAAACTCGCCACGCCGAGGTCTATCGAGTTTCTGGCGACTCTGCGCGCGTATGCGGATGCGAGCCGCCGCTCGAAGCCGTCGCCACCCTGTTCCCATTCCGGCGGGCTGTTGCGCCATTGGTTCCACCCCGCTGTGACGGCGGAACCCACGTATGCCGCGGGACCGAAGGTCTGTTTGATGTAGTACTGAAGGTTGCTGTCAGGATGAGACGACGGGATAGCGCTCAGATAACTCGGGGCGGCCGAATCCTGACCGGTGGCGGTGACAACGAAGAATCCCAGTAACGCGACGAGTACTATCGGCACATGGCCTCAGGGCCAGCCCAAAGGGCTGTTCACTTGATT
>DATIFQ010000292.1:0-24764 GCA_035455185.1 Bryobacteraceae bacterium
CCCGCTCCAGCGTGGCACGCAAGTTCAGCTTGCGCTGGTTCTCGATGTGCCGCTCTGTCCAGTAGCCGAACGCGAAGGCATTCTTTTCCGTGGCGGTGAGCGAAGCCCGCGGCGATTCGATCTCGGCGGTGCGCGACGCAAAACGATTCACGAGAGCCGTGTTGAGCCGTTCGCCTCTGGCAAGTCCCTCCATGTGCGCGGCCAAGTCGAACAGCGTAGTCAGCGGGACCAGCCGTTGCGCTTCAGAAATGCGAAGCATCTCCTCCACCACGCGATTGTGGGCGCCGGGATCCGATGGATTCCGCGTTCCAGCCAGAAGGTCGATCATGCGGTCCTGCGGAGCCTCGCTTTCCGGCACTCCGCTCGCTTTGAGAAGAACGGACACCCCGGTTCTGCCGGCATCGAAGAGTTCCTCCGGCTCCCGCAGTTTTCCAAACGCAGTCAGGACTCCCGCCAGAGTCTCATCGGCAGCCGAAGCTGGGATCGAACCCTGCCGGACGAAAATCTGCCAGAGCGCCACCAGCGCCTGCATCGTACCCGCGGAATTTGCCCGCAACATCGTGTCGCGGATGCGGTTGACGGTCTCGATGGTGTCCAGATACTGAACGATGGTTCGGTCGCTCAGAGAGGGCGCTTCCGTGAAAACGCTATACTGCGCGCCGAGCTCAGGGTATTCGAGGATCAGCCGCTCCACCGTCGGCGTTTCCAGAACGCGGGTTCGGTGCCGGTTGATGTCGCTGATGGACATGAAAATCTTCAGCGGCTCGTTCTCGACGGACTTGCGGCACAGCGCGAACAGCGCTTCGATCACGTCATCCGGCTCTTTCCACGTTGCCGCGAGCCGCGTCAGCTTGCCGTCGTATTTTCCGTGCGGGTGCTTGATGAACAGGTTCCTCCAGACGTCAATCCCGCCCGGGATGTGCGGTCTGCCATCTGGCTCGATGCGGAGCCGGTTGGTGAGCAGGATCAGTTCGGTGTTCGAGCGGAATACCGGTCTGGCCGGCCCCGGACTGGTGACGCGGCCACGGATCGCCAGATAGAACCGCTTCAACCGTTCGGGTTCCGTCAGGTACTCCTTCACCGGCCCTTGAATCCGCGCCAGGGCGTCGAAGTAGCTCGCCATCCAGCCGTCGTCCTTCGCCAGCAGACGTTCGAAGAACGCCGGTCCCTGGTCCCGGGGCACGCCCGTCAATTCCTCCCACGCCTTCGCGGTGCGGGCGCCGCCCGGAACGACCGCCTTGCCGCCCCGAATCTCGAACATCGCCCCGAAAAAGTCCAGGACGTGCGCGAAAACCTTCAGCCGCTGCACCGGCAGCGCCTTGCGCAGTTCCTCGGCGGTCACCGGATCGAGTTTCGACATTCCCAGATAAAGCCGGCAAAGTTGAGGGTCGGCAAGAAGCATGTCGATGAACTCGCCCTGCTTCTCTTTTCCGGAGAACCAGTAGTCAGCTCCGTAAATGACGGCCGCCCGGGTCGGCTTGAAATCGTACGAGAACGGCCGGTTGGTGCGAAGGTCCTGTTCCAGTTCGGCAATCGGGAAACCTGAATCGATGGTCAGGAACGCGCGCGACGCGTTCACCGTCTCCAGTACGACTTCACTCCCGCAGCCTCCGCGCATTCGGTAGCCGAGGATGCGCAGGAGTTCTCCGGTCTCCGTCGACTCGCAGGTCGGGATGCGGATCACCTTGTCGGGACCGGCGAGTTTCTCGAGCTCGCGCGCCTGGGAGAGATAACGGACCACCAGTTTGAGGTACTCGGTCTGTTCGAGCGCCTCATTGCCGCTCGAGGCCTGGTAGCCGTTCGTCACGACATTGCGCGCCACTGCCGGCAGGATGTCCTCTTCCGTTACATCCTGCGAGACGGCGGCCATCCTGGAGAATGAGCGAAGAGGCCCGGGAATCTCGGTCCAGTGTTGCTCGACGTCCGAGGGGGCGGAATCAGTCCATTGTGGAATCTCCCAGCCACGGCCCCCGGCTGTCCGATACTGCTCGGCATAGCGGCGGGTGGCATCACGATCCCCGGCTGCCAACGACAGCACCGCCAGACGGCGGCTTAGTGCTGCGCGATGTCCACCGTCGTCCGATGGCTGGAGAAGGCTGAGGGCCCTCTCGTACGCCATTCGGGTCTCTGGATCCGCGTACCGGTCGAGATATTCCGCATAGGCCAACTGGGCCTGTGCGTCGGCGGGCGACCTCTGCGCCGCCCGTTGGAGAAGGAGGCGGGCTTCCGCCGCCTCGCCGCTTTTCTCGAGCGCAAGCGCCTGTTGGGTCAGGTCCTCCGCTCGTGCACATACAAGAAGGCTAGAGACGCCCAGGAAATACGCCGCAAACACCCTCATGTCCGTTTCTCTCGTTTGTAAAATTCTTGCCAGCCGGTTGGTTTTTACTGTATCACTTTTTCCACAAGCTCGCAGCCGGAGGGATGTTAAATCATGGCAACCTCCAAGCCCGCTATGACAGCGGAACTCTATATCACTCCGAGCTGCGTGTCCCGGTCGGGTTTCGGGAACGCTCTCTCGATCGCGGCGGCCTCTTCTTCGCTGAGCTCCCAGCCGGCTCCAGCGGCGTTCTCGCGCGCGTGTTCGGGATTGGCGGCTTTTGGAATCGTGAAGACGCCGGGCTCGCGGGTGAGAAAGTTCAGCGCCACCTGCCGCCCCGTGCGGCCATAACGGGAGCCGATTTTTGCCAGCACGCGGCCCCCGGCGCTGCGCTCGGCCGGAAACCCGCCGTGCCCGAACGGACTGTAGCCGACGACTGCGATCCCGTGCTCACGGCAGTAAGGGATCAGGCGGCGTTCGATGCCACGATCCCCGAGATGGTAGAGCACCTGGTCGCAGGCGATGCGCTCCCGCTTCAAAGCTTGCCGGGCTGCCTGCAACTCATCGAGATCGAAGTTGCTCACGCCGAGGTAGCGGATCTTCCCCGCTTCTGCCAGGTCTTCCATGGCGCGCATCGTTTCGTGAATCGGATGGTTTCCAGGCCAATGAAGCAGATACAGATCGAGCCATTCCGTCTTCAGCCGGCGGAGGCTCTTCTCGCAAGCCCGCAGGGTACCCTGGTAAGAGGCGTTCGAGGGAAGTACCTTGCTCACCAGGAAGACCTCGTTCCGGCGCCCGGCGATGGCCTCAGCCACCAGTTCCTCGGCACGCCCGCTGCCATACATCTCGGCGGTGTCGATATGCGTCATGCCCAGGTCGAGCCCTAGCCGCAGTGCCTCGATCGCGCGCTGCTCCGCCTCGCGCGTGCCCTCGATCATCCATGTCCCCTGACCGATCACCGGGACCTCCACCCCGGTCCATCCGAACGTTTTTCGCACCATCTTTTGAACTATAGCGCTATGCTGGGGGGCGGACAGAAGAAACCCATGACCCGAATCGCAACTCTTTTCGTTCTCTTTCTCGCCCTGCCGGCGTTCGCGCAGGAGTACAAAATCGCTGTCGTCGGATTGATTCATTCTCATGTCTGGGGTCATCTCGGCAAGATGGTGAAGAATGAGCCGGCGCGGCTCGTTGGTATCGCTGAGACGGAACCCGAGCTGATCGCCGAGGCGAAGAAGCGGGGCGCCACGAACGTCGCCTTCTATGATGACTACCGGAAAATGCTGGATGAAGCGAAGCCCGATATCGTCTGGGCGTTCATCGAGAACAACCGGCACCTCGAAATCGTCCAGGCGTGCGCGCCGCGAAAGATCCACGTGATGTTTGAGAAGCCGCTGGCATCGACGTACAAGGACGCGCTTGCCATTCGCCGTCTCGCACAGCAGCACGGCATCCAGGTGATGACGAACTACCAGATGGCCTGGTGGCCCTCAAACTACGCCGCCAAGGCGCAGGCGGACGCGGGCGCCGTCGGCAAAGTCTGGCGACTGCGCGGCATCGTGGGACATGGCGGTCCGGGAGGTCCCACCGGTCTCAACAAGTTCTTCTTCTCCTGGCTCACGGATCCGGTCAAGAACGGAGCGGGCGCGCTCGTCGATTTCGGCTGCTATAACGCGCTGTGGTCACTGTGGTACCTGGGGCGGCCCGAATCGGTGTACACACAGGTCAACCAGCTTCGGCCCGAGGAGTTTCCCAAGGTCGAGGACAGCTCCACGATGGTTTTGAATTACAGAAACGGCGTCGGAATCTTCGAGGGGAGCTGGGATCTGCCGCGGGGTTTCCAGGATTTGGAAGTGTTCGGCCGCGGAGGCAGCCTCTACGTGACCAGCGGTAAAGTGGAACTGCGCAAGGGGAGGGAAGCGGCGCAGGACGTCATCCTCAATCCGCTGCCGCCCGAGCGGTCCGAACCGATCGCTTACATGATCCACTGCCTGCGGAACAAGAAGGCGATGGAGGGCCTTGTGGCGCTCGACATCAACGTCGACGTGACGGAGATTCTTGACGCCGCCCGCACGTCGGTGAAGACCGGCAAGGCCGTGCGTTTGCGATAGCGCCTATTTGTCCAGCCTATAAATGGTCAGGCCGGAAAGCAGTTTCGGATAGAAGTCGGTGGATTTCTGTGGCATGACGCCGCCCGAGAACGCGATCCGCGCAACGCCCTCGACCGACGTCGGCTCAAGCAGGAATGCGATCCGGGCCTGGCCGTGGCGCACCTCCTCGACCGCGGTATCGGCGCCGCGAGCGTAGCGGAGGTTTTTCTCGCCGCGCACCGCTTCTTCGCCGATTCCGAGGATATCGCCCAGCACCTTCCGGTGCAGGAATTCCACGTCGAGCTCGTCATCCGTCCGCTCGTGTACGAGCAGATGAATCCGGTGATCGCCTTCCATCGCGACGCCGATGCGTACCCTGGCCGGGTCCGGACGGCTCCAGACGCTTCGCAGCGCGTCGAGATCCCCGCACTCTTCCACCCGGAACGTCGCGCTGGCGCTTGCCAGAAAGCCTGCCGCATCGACACCGTGAACGAGGCGATGTGTCGCCAGGATCTTCAGCCCAGGCGAGTGCATATTGACGAAGGTCATCATCACCCTGCGGGCGTCTTTGAGCTCCGGGTGCTCGTCCCGAAAGGCAAGCGCCGTCTCGTAGCGGTGGTGGCCGTCAGCGATCACCAGTTTTCGGGGCGCCATCGCCGCCCGGATCGCCTCTACGCGTGCCGGGTCGGTGATCGTCCAGACCGTGTGCTCGACGCCGTATTCGTCCGTTACCACGGCCGCCGCCGGCGCTTGTGCAGCCTCGTCGAGTAGCGAATCGATTTCCCTCCTCGGGTCGGGATATAGCATGAAGATCTGGCCGAAATGCGCGCGCGTGTGCCGCAACAATTCGAGCCGGTCCTTCTTCGGTCCGGCGAGGGTGTGCTCGTGCCTGTGAACCACTCCCGCCGCGTAGTCCTCCACCGCTCCCAGTCCGATGAAACCCTTCCGCAGTAGCGTCTCGCCAGTGTCGGGCACGCGGAAGCGCTGGAAGTACGCAAATAGCGCCGGTTCAGGCTCGCGCGCCAGGATTCCGGATGCGATCCACTCTTCGAGAGACTTGCCGGCCCGCGTGTACACGTTGTCGGTCCCGGTGTCGGCCGGGAATCGCTCACCGAGAATGATGCGGACCAGATTGTGCGGGCTCAGCGAAAGATACCGCGCCTGCATCTGAGGGCTGATCTTGTCGTAAGGCTGCGTAACCAGGTCGTCCAGCCGCCCCGCCGATTTGCTGTAACGGTACGCACGAAACGGAAAAATGCTCGCCATGGGAAGGAGAGATTTTAGGATAACAGAGGGCGGGATTCGAGAAACCAAAACCCTCTACGTGTTTCCCCTTATCCCCGCGACAGAGCTTTTTCGCATCCGTCTCGGTCACTTTTCAAGGCGGCTGAAGTCGGCGCAGGCAATAGACTTCGAAGTAGAGGCAAAAACGATGAACCGTCGCTTCCATCGCCCTCGGGAACGGGGCTTCACGCTGCTTGCGGCGGGGGCCTGCCTGGTGACGATGATCGGCATGCTCGGCCTGGCGGTTGACGTCGGCCGCATGTACATCGTGCGGAACGAGATCCAGGCCTACACAGACGCCGCGTCCCTGGCCGGCGCGCTCGAGTTGGATGGCACGTCCGCGGGCATCACACGGGCGCAGGCCGCCGCCGCGGCGGCCACCAACCGTTGGAATATGGGCACCGAGCCCTTCAGCGGAACCCAGACAGACTTCTCGACAACGGCCTCCGGGCCATGGGAGGGAAGCCCCAATCCCGCTACGGGCGTCCGCTTCGTCCGTGTCCGCGCCACGGCGACCCTGCCGTTGTACTTCATCCCCGCGGTGTCGGCATCCCGTTCGTCCACCATTAACGCGACTGCGGTCGCCGGACAGGAACTCAGAACCAGCTTCAGCGAGGGTACTCTTCCTTTCTCGCCCTTCCCACACGATGCCGCAGATCCGAACTTCGGATTCACGGTCGGCCAGCGCTACACGCTGCGCTGGGGAGCGAATCCCAAAGTCGGCCCGAACAGTTGCGATGGAGACAACGCGGAGACCTGGGTGAATCTGGCCGAGGCCGGCAACGCCTCCGAGCGCGGCTACATTGAGGAGACGAGCTCGGCCATCATCCGCTCTGCAATCGAGCAGGACTATCAGACCAGGCCCCTGGCCGTAGGCGACATCGTAAGCATGACCGGCGGGAACAAGCAGACGCAGCGCGACAGCCTGATCGCCCGCGTGAACCAGGACACCGATAACGTCGCCGCCACATTCGCGGAATACAAGGCTAACGACACCGGAAACGGGCGGAGGCTGGTCGGAGTCCCGATCAACACATGGCATCCCGAGTACCGCATCATCGGATTCGCCGCGTTTTTCCTGCTTTTGCCGTCGGAATACCCCCAGGGCGGCAACAAGTCGTTCTGCGCCGAATACGTCGGACCGTACGTCCAGGGAAGCTGGCATCCGGGCGCTGGCGGCCCCGGGGGTTACGTTGTGAGGCTGGTGCGATGAGGCAGCCCGGCAACCGGGCGCGGTGGCGCGACGCCCGCCGCGGGAACGCGATGGTGGAGTTCGCCCTGTCCTTCGGATTTCTCTTCTCGGTGTTTGCGGGCGTTTTTCAGTTCGGCTACGTCTACTTCCTTTACAACCAGCTCGAAAACGCCGTTCGCGGCGGCGCGCGCTATGCTTCCCTGCGCGCTTACGATTCGGCCACCGCCACGCCGTCGGACGGCTTCACCGCCGCCGTGAAGAACGTCGTGGTATACGGAAACCCCGTTGGCACGGGCGCGGCGATCGCCCCCGGACTGACGCCGGAGAAGGTCTCCATCGCCGTAGTGATGGAGCGCAACGTGCCGCGCAAGGTCACGTTGTCGATCGTCAACTACCGGCTCGACGCCGTGGTCACATCGTTCACCCTGAACGGAAAACCGAAGGTCAGCTTTCCGTACATGGGCCGCTTCGCACCGCCCGGAGCGTGAGACATGAGACCACGACGCACGTGCCGCAGGGGACAGAGCGCCGTCGAGGCGGTTCTCGTCCTTCTTGTGTTCCTCGCTACCCTCATCGGGATATTCGACCTCGGCCAGATTCTGTTCGTCCACCAGACGTTTGTGGCGCGCGTGCGGAGCGCCGCGCGCTACGGCGTTCTGGACCCAACTAATGTCGCTGCCATCAAGAACATGGCTGTTTTCGGCAATCCGGACGGCGGCGGCGCTGGAATCTTCGGGCTGACGCCCGCGATGGTTTCCGTCACCCGCACCGGTAACGGCACCAGCGAAGACCGCCTGGTCGTCAGCATCAGCGGATATCCGTACCGCCTGTTCTCGCCCTGGATCGGCAAAGCGTTCACCGGACGGGCAATCACTGCCAGCTACCCCGTCGAGACGCCGTGAGTGTTGTCGCGCGGCATACCGCTATTTCCCGTTGAGGCCCAGCCGTTCGAGGAGCGCGTTCGGATCGGGATCGCGGCCCATGAAGCGTCGGTAGAGTTCCGCCGGGTCCTCGCCGTCTCCCCGCGCCAGGATCTTGTCGCGAAACTCCAAGCCGGCGTTTCGGTCGAAAATCCCACGCTCCCGGAAGCGGCTGAACGCATCGGCGTCGAGCACTTCCGCCCACTTGTAGGAGTAGTACCCCGCGGCGTACGCCACCGGACTTGAAAACAAGTGCGTGAACGACGCGATCATCGCATGATCGTCCGGCAGCGTCGCGGGAACAAATTCCTGGAGGATCCGCCGGGTGTAGGCGACGACGTCGCCGTCGTCCGGCGTGTAGTCCATGTGGAGTGCCAGGTCGACGAAGCCGAAGCCGAGTTGCCGCATCTGTGCGTTTGCCGCGCGAAACGTCCTCGCGCGCTTCATTTTGCGGAACAGATCCTCGGGGAACGGCTCGCCGGTTTCCCAGTGGCCCGCGAACAGGTCCAGCGCCTCCCGCTCCCAGCACCAGTTCTCCATGATCTGCGACGGCAGTTCGACAAAATCCCATGCCACGCTCGTGCCGGCGAGTGTACGGATCTCCACGTTGCTAAGACAGTGATGCAGCAGATGACCGAACTCGTGGAAGATCGTTTCGACCTCGCGGTGCGTGAGCAGCGCCGGCCGGCTGTCGAGCGGCGGAGTGACGTTACCGCAGATCAGCCCGGCGTGAGGCCGGAAACCGTCCGCGCTTGGCCCTCCCGTAATAAACGAGTCCATCCAGGCGCCACCACGCTTGTTTTCCCGCGGGTACCAGTCGGCATAGAAACAGCCGAGCAACGTGCCGTCCTCGTCGTGAATGGCGTAGTAGCGTGTCTGCGGGTCCCACACGGGCGCACCCGACCGCTCGGTCACGTGGATCCCGTACAGCCGGCGGACGATTTCGAACATGCCTCCGACGACGCGCTCCAGCGGGAAGTACGGACGCAGCGCCTCCTCGTCGAAGGCATAGAGGGCGGCCCTCTGCTTCTCCGCGTAGTAACCGATGTCCCAGGGCTGTAGTTCCGGTGCGCCGGAACCCTCCAGATCCCGACGAAAGGCCTGCAACTCCTGATTTTCCCGGCCGAAGTGCCGCTCCGTCTTGCGCTTCAGGTCGCGCAGGAACTCGAAGGCGCGGTCGCCGCTGTGCGCCATCCGATCTTCCAGCACGAGATCGGCAAAGTTCCGGTAACCGAGCAGCTTGGCCTTTTCGCGCCTGAGTTCGAGCACACGGCCGATGAGCGCCCGGTTGTCGTACTGGGCTTCCGTGGCCCGAAGTCCGTATGCCCACCACACGTGCCTGCGGACTTCGGCGTCGTCCAGGTAGGTCATCAGCGCCGTGTAACTTGGAGCCTGGAGCGTGAAGCGCCAGCCGGTTACGCCCTTCGATGCGGCGCTCTGGCGGGCGGCGGAAACCGCGGACGGCGGCAGCCCGGCCAGTTGTTTCTCGTCCGTCAGCACCAGCTCGAAGGCGTTGGTCGAGTCGAGCACGTTCTCCGAGAACTTCGTCGTCAGCTTGCTCAACTCGACGTCGATCTCCTTGAGCCTCGTCTTTCCCGCCGGATCGAGTTCGGCGCCGTGCCGCCGGAAACTGTCGATTGTCTTTGTTAGAAACCGTTTCCGCACGCCGGCCAGCGCAGCCGCATCGGCGGTCCCGGAGTACCGCCGCAGACGGTTCCACAGGCCTCCATGCAGCGGGATGCCGGAATAGAAGGCGCTTACCGCCGGCTCGACGGCGTTGTGCGCTGCGCGAAGTTCGGGATACGTGGCGACGGACTCCAGATGCCGGACGAGACCCATGGAGTAGTCGAGGCGTTCGGTCAGTGCATCCAGCGCCATCATGACGCCTGCGAAGGTCGGTTCTCCGTCCTGGTTCGCTAGTGCATCCCTGCCCACAGCCGCCCCCTCGAGCAGGCTGTGAATCGCCGGTCCGACGTGCTCGGCGCGGACGCGGTCGAAGGGAATCTGAAACTGGATCTCCAGCAGGGGGTTGTCTGTGGGCGAGCCGCCGGTTGTTCCCATCTCTCCATTATCGCGGACGCCAGCCGGCGGCCTTTCCATTGTCACGTCTGGCGGATAGACTGTAATGCGACGTTGTAAGCCAGAACCCGAGGAGGCTGTGTACCATGCTCCGGCTTTTTGGTTTTCTTCTCGCTCTCTGCCTAAGCGCCCCCGCCGCCGGGCCGGTGATGATCGTTCTCCACAAGGGCGCCAGCTCGATGGGCTTCTATACCCCGGAAGGCAAGGTGTTCGCCACTGTTCCCGTCGGCGCACATCCGCACGAGATGGTTCTGTCGGCCGACGGACGCCTGGCGTACGTCTCGGACAACGGAACCATGCGGATTGAAGAGGCCGGTACCGGCGGCAACACCGTGTCGATCGTCGATCTCGTCACGCGGGAAAAGATCGGCGAGATTTCGCTCGGAAAATTCCACCGCCCGCACGGTCTCGACCTTGACCACGAAACCGGCGTGCTGGCCGTCTCGACCGAACTGCCCGATCAGTTGGTCCTCGTCGATGTAAAGACCCGGCGGATCGTGAAGACCTACGACACGAAGGGCAAGACCTCTCACATGGTCGCCTGGGGTCCCGGCGCGCGTTGGGCTTACGTGTGTAACAGCAGTTCCGCGAACGTCGCCGCGATCGAGCGCGCCACCGGCAGGGTGAAGCTGATTCCGGCGGGCGAGCGGCCGGAGGGAAGCGTCCTGTCTCACGACGGCCGTTTCCTTTACGTGGTGAACCGTGAATCACATGGCATTACCATCATCGACACGGCGAAGAACGAGGCGGTGGGTGAGATCCGAACCGGGAAAGGTCCGGTCCGCATCGCTCTCACGCCGGACGGCCGGACGCTCGTGTATGCCCTGATGCACGACCGCAAGGTTGAGTTTGCCGACGCCGCCACAAGGCGCGTCACCGGGCAGGTTCCGCTGGGCGGCCAGCCCGTATCGCTCGGGCTGTCATCCGACGGGAAACTCGCGTTCGCCTCCGCGCAGGACGATGACACTGTCTACGTCGTGTCGGTGGGGGAGAAGAAAGTGATCCGGCAGATCAGGACGGCGAAGGGAGCGGCTCCGGATCCGGCCCTACAGGTCCAGTTGCCATAGCCGCTACGCGCGAACTTTTTCTTTCTGCGGCTGCGCTACGGCGGGCGCGCGCCGCCGGAGCAACCAGACGCCGGCTGCGAACAGGCCGAGCGCGATCCATTGCGTCGCGGAGAACGGCCCCTCCAGCGGATTCGACTGGTCGTGCGCTCGGTAGAACTCAACAACGAAACGAAGCGTCGAGTACAGGACGAGGTACAGCCCGATGACAGCCCCTGGACGGTGCTGGCGGAAATAGTAGCGGTAGAGCACACCAAAGATCACAGCCTCGCCGGCCGCTTCATACAGTTGAGTTGGGTGCAGCGGCACCCGTAGCGGCGTGCCGAACATCTCGTTTGCCGCCGGATTGGTGAAGGTGACCGCCCACGGGCGATGGCACTCGGTTCCCCAGCAGCATCCCGCGGAAAAACATCCGATCCGGCCGATGGCGTGACCGGCCGCGATGCCAGGAGCGAATGCGTCGGCGGTCGCGAACCCCGGCAGCTTGTTCCGCCGCATGTAGACGACCGCCGTGACCAGTGCCAGGATCAGGCCTCCCTGGAAGACTCCTCCCGATTGCAGGGTGGACAGGGAAAAGATTTCGCCTGGATTGCGCACGTAGTAATCGAAGTCAAAGACGAACATCAGCAGCTTTGCTCCGACAATTCCGGCCAGCGCGCAGTAGACACCGAGGTTGACCACCCGCTCGGCATCGATACCGGCATGGCGCGCGAGCCTCGCCGCCAGCCACAGGGCCGTCAGAAATGCCAGCGCCACCAGCAGGCCGTAAGTCGGCAGGAAAAAGTCACCGATGCGGACTAGTTGCGGGTACATCTCAATCCCGCTCCTGTGTTTGTCTCGTGATCAGCATGTCAAGAATCAGAAGACCCGCGCCGATCGAAATCGCACTGTCGGCGACGTTGAAGGCGGGCCAGTGATGGTCCGCGATGTAGAAATCCAGAAAGTCGGTAACCGCGCCGCTCAGAATGCGGTCATAGAGGTTTCCGAGCGCCCCGCCCATTACTAGCGACATCGCCAGCCTGGCCCTGCCGCCTCCCGCCAAACCCTTTCCGGCGGGCTGCCACAGCATCGTGGCCAGCAGCGCCAGGATCAAAATTGTCAGACCGGCGAGAAAGAAGCTCTGCCATTCGTTGTCGGCGTTCGCCAGAAACCCGAACGCCATACCGCGATTCTCGGTGTGAACGATGTTGAAAAACCCCGGAATCACCACATAGGTGTCCCACGGAGACACCTGATTGCTGATCACGGCCTTTGTGACGCGATCGAGCAAAAATACACTGGCCGCGATGCCATACGGGACGAATCGGGTTCGCATCAGTAGCCCGCAATCTCCGTCACTGCCGACGCGCAGGCCGCGCAGACCGTCGGCAGTTCCGGGTTGGCGCCCACGTCCGCCGTGTACTTCCAGCAGCGCTCGCACTTCGTGCCGGACGCCCGCTCCACGTGCACCGACAGGATCGCGTCGCTCCGGTCTTCCAGGCGGACCTCGGAAACGATGAACAAGGCCGGCAGTTCCGCGGCGTACTCACGGAGCAGCGGGAAGAGACTGGCGTCCGCCTTCAAGTGAACGCGAGCTTCCAGCGGCGCGCCGATGAATTTCTCCTGCCGCGCCGCTTCCAGGCTCTTCAGGACGTTGTCCCGCACCTCCATCAGTCGCTCCCAATTGGCCGCCCGTTCACGCTGCCCGACGGAAATTCCGTCAGTGAGCTCCCGCGGTTCGGGGAACACCGTCAGGTGCACGCTATCCGGTTCGCCCTCCGGCCTGCGAAGGTGGCCCCAGGCCTCCTCGGTGGTGAAGGTCAGCAGGGGCGCCAGGAGCCGCAGCAACGCGTGCGTGAGCCGGTAAAGCGCGGTCTGGGCGCTTCGCCTCGCGCGGGAACGGGTCGCGGATGTGTACAGCCGGTCTTTCAGCACGTCGAAGTAGATCGAGCTGAGGTCGATGGTGGCGAAGTCGTAAACCGCCCTGTACACTTTATGAAACGCGAGCTGTTCGTACCACGCCGTGCAGCGCTCTACGAGCCTCTCCGCCCGCATGAGGATCCATTGATCCAGTTCGAGCATCTCGCCGGCGGGCACGGCATCAGTGGCCGGATCAAAGTCGCACAGATTGCCGAGCGCATACCGGAATGTGTTGCGCAGCTTCCGGTAGGCTTCCGACAGACGGGTGAGGATTGTCTCCGAGATCCTTACATCCTCGGTGAAATCAACCGAGGCCACCCACAGGCGCAGGACTTCGGCGCCGTACTTCTTGACGATCTCGTCCGGCTCGATGATGTTGCCGACCGACTTCGACATCGCTTTGCCCTCGCCGTCGAGGGTCCAACCGTGAGTGGCGCACTGCCGGTAGGGCGAGCCGTTCTTCACGCCCAGTCCGATCAGGAGCGAGCTATGGAACCAGCCCCGGTACTGGTCCGGTCCTTCGATATACAGATCCGAAGGCCATGGCAGTTTGTTGGCGCCGGTCAGGACCGCCAGATGGCTGGAACCCGAATCGAACCAGACGTCGAGAATATCGCTGCCCTTCCGGAATTTCTCGCCGCCGCATTTCGCGCACCGCGCTCCGGAGCCCAGCAGCTCGGCTTCGCTCAGCTCGTACCACACGTCGGCCGTTTTTTCGGCGAACAGCCCGACCACGCGGTCCAGGTACTTCCGTTCGGTGAGCGGCTCTCCGCAGCTCTCGCAGTAGAACGCGAGGATCGGAACTCCCCACACCCGCTGGCGCGAGATACACCAGTCCGGACGTGTGCCGATCATCCCCGAAATCCGTTCCTCCCCCCACTCCGGGAGCCAACGGATCTCCCTGACCTTCTCGATCGCACGGGCGCGAAGGTCGTTTCTGTCCATGCCGATGAACCACTGCTCGGTTGCGCGGAATATGGTCGGCTTGTGGCAGCGCCAGCAATGCGGATAGCTGTGCTCGACCGTGCCTTCGGCCAGCAATGCGTTCCGTTCTCGCAAGATGCCGATGACAATCGGATTCGCGTCCCAGACCGTCTGGCCGATCAATTCCTCCGGCAGTCTTCCCGGTGCGCCGTCGGCGTGGAAGAAGCGGCCGCCGGCGTCCACCGGGCAGTAGGTGGCGATGCCGTACCGCTGCCCCACCACGTAGTCCTCGAGACCGTGGCCGGTGGCCGTGTGCACAGCTCCCGTGCCCTGCTCGAGCGTGACGTGATCCGCGAGGATTCCGGGCGAATCCCGCTCGACGAACGGGTGCCGAAAGATCGCACCTTCCAGCTTCGCGCCTGTGAACGACGCCACGATCTTCGGATCGACCCAACCGCACTTCTCGCTAGTCGCCTTCAGCAGGTCCCTGGCGATAAGGTAGACCTCGCCGCGCACCTCCACCGCGACGTACTCGAATTTCGGATGGTATGCGATGGCCATGTTCGCCGGGATCGTCCACGGCGTGGTGGTCCAGATAACTGCGTAGACCTTTCGCCCGGCGAGCGCCGGATCGATCTTCGCCGGGTCCGAGGCCAACCGGAAGCGCACCCAAATCGACGGGCTGGAGTGGTTCTCGTACTCGACTTCCGCCTCCGCCAGCGCGGTCCGGCAGCGCATGCACCAGTGGACCGGTTTCAGGCCCTTGTACACATAGCCCTTATCGAGGAACTCGACAAAAGCCCCGGCGATGACGGCCTCGTACGAAGCGCTCATGGTCAGATACGGATCGGCCCAGCGTCCGAAGACGCCCAGCCGTTTGAACTCGCGCCGGTGCAGTTCGACGAACCTCGCAGCGTACTTCCGGCACGCCGTGCGGATCTCGGAGGGGGTCATCTTGGCTTTCCGGGAGCCGAGTTCGGCATCGACTTTGATCTCGATGGGCAGTCCGTGGCAGTCCCAGCCAGGAATGTAGGGAGCATCAAAACCGGCCGAACTGTGTGACTTGACGATGAAGTCCTTCAGAATCTTATTGAAGGCGGTCCCGAGATGGATGTTGCCGTTGGCGTATGGGGGTCCGTCGTGGAGAACGTACATCGGGCGGCCCGCCCGCGCCTGACGGACCCGTTCGTAGATATTCATCTCCTCCCACCGGGCCAGCATCTTGGGCTCGGCGAGGGGCAGGTTCGCCTTCATGGCGAAATCCGTGCGCGGCAGGTTAACCGTCTTCTTCAGATCCACGTCTTTCAATTGCATGTGAGGTGTTTATATTAATATCGTACACAATGCCCCACTTCCCGCTGGGTAATTGTTGTCGATGTCTTGGATTGGCGCTGTTTCTCGCGGCGGTTGCGTTCGGAGCGCCTGAGCCGGCCGGGGTCAAGGTCGTCGGTCTGGACGCGCGGGGTGGGGAGGCGGCAACAGGCTCCGGCTTCTTTGTCACCGCCGGCGGAGAAGCGATTGTTTCGCGCCGTGCGCTGCTCGGAGCAGTCACCGCGGAGATCCGCACGGTGGAAGGGCGGCGATATCAGGTGAAATCGGTTGTCGCGGACTCCGTCCACGCCGGGTTGGCGCGCGTGGCCGTGGATCCCCCAGTCAAAGACTCGCCGTTCATCGCCGTGGTGGAGGCGGAACCCGTTCCGGGCGAGACCGTGACGGTTGCAGGGACCGAAGCCCGCATCTCCGCGGTCCGCAACGTGCCCGGTTTCGGTCCTGTCTTCCGGATTTCCGGCAGTGTGCAGCCCGAGGACTTTGGCCGCCTCGTTGTCAATTCGAGGGGCGCGTTTATCGGAGTGGTTCTCTGGAGCACGTCCGAGCCGAGCGAGATGACCCTGGCGGGCTCCGCCGAAACAGTTCACTACATGAAATCCGGCTCCCCCAAGACACTGGCGGAATGGAACCAGCTCGCACGAAGCGCGCCCCCGGTAGAAGCTGCTTACCGTGACGGTCTCAACCGGCTGTTCCTCGACGATCTCGATGCGGCGCTGGAGCGATTCGAGTCGGTGCTCGAAAAAGACCGGCGGTTCGCCGAGGCTTGGTTTCACGCGGGCTTCGTACAAGGAAAGCTGGGACGCCGGAAGGAGAAGATCGATTCGTACCGCGAGGCAATCCGCCTGAAGCCGGAATTCGCCGCGGTGCACTACAGCCTGGGAGTATCCTACGCCCTGATGGGCGAGGGCCAGTTAGCGGTGGAGGAATTCAAGGCCCTGGAAAAGTTGGATTCCGAGCTCGCCGAAAAGCTCGAGATCCTGCTCGAGGCCCTCGGCCACCAGGGCCACGGCCATGGAGAGGGCGAGAAAGTGAAGCCGCCCCCGAAGCAGGTCTGAATCAAAACCGCCTGGGAGCGGCTGCCGTTTCTTACTGTCCGCCCGCGCCGGCTTCGCTCGTTGCGTCGAGGAACGCCAGGTACGCCGAGAGCGCTTTGAAGGTGTTCTTGTAGTCGTCCATGCTGACGGCGGCCAACGTGTCTTTCTCGCTGTGCGGGACCGACAACTGCTCCTGGCCAACCGAGTGGACGTCGATCGTCGGGATTTTCTTGTCCGCGAACGGGTCTGAGTCCTTCGTCGCGCCTTGCGCCGCGTTTGTGCCCATGATTGGGACCTTTACCGACGCCGCCACCCGGGCGAACCAGTTCACCAGGTTCTTGTCGGACTTGTCGATAATCAACTTGGTCGCCGCCAGTCCCACGCAGTCGACGTTCACCATCGCCTTCGCGCCGGCTCGCTGCTCCGCCGTCATCTCCTTCACGTACGCCTTGGAGCCGGCGAGTCCTTTCTCCTTTTCTGAAAACCCGACGAACACGAAAGTGACCTTCCGCGGATGCGCGCTCAAACTCTGGTAGAGGCTCGGCAGCAGGGCGGCGCCGGCCCAGTTGTCTATGATGCCGTCACCCTTCTTGCCCTTGTCGAAGTGCGCGCCAACCACGATGCTCGCAGGACTCGAGCCCGGCAGCGTGCAAAGCACGTTCGGTTGTGCCGCGCCCTTCACCGCCTGCTCGCTGAGTTCTTTGCAGCCGGCCTCTTCGAACAGCTTCTTCAAGGTGTCGAATCGGGCCTGGTTGTCGGCCGGCGCCTTCTGGAGTCGCGTTTCAATCACATTCGGAGCGACGCTATTGAATTGGATGGTCTGCGCGGCGAGAGGTAGCACGGCTGCGGTCGTCACGACAAGGCAGGAAAACAGGCGAGTGCAAGAGCCGAAACGGCTGTAGTTCATGAAATGACTCCTTTTTTTCGTTGACGGGCGAGAGCGTTGGCGGGATCTTTTGGCGAGTCGCCGGCAGTCGTACGTCACGGAAGCCCGATCATGCCCGAAGCGCGCGTTTGCCTGCTTCCAGCACTTTCAGGATCGTCTCCACATCATATACACATCCGCCCCAGGCGCCGCCACTCACGTCCTGAAGCACCGCCCACAAACGCGAATCGGCCGGCAGGTTCGGATCCGGTGAAAGGCCGGGGTGCGGCGGCCGCTCCGCGAGCACCCGGGCGCCTTCCTCGGCGTCGAATCGCCTGCCGTCCGCTCCGACGAGGTTCACCGATCCTTCGAGCCGGTTGCGGTCGATGACGATCTCTATCAGGTCCCCGTCCCGCAACTTTCCAATCGGTCCTCCGGCGAGCCCCTCGGGCGATATGTGGCCGATGCAGGCGCCCGTGGAGACGCCGCTGAAGCGGGCGTCCGTCAGCACGGCGACGTGCTTGCCGAACTCCAGATACTTCAGCGCCGATGTGATCTGGTACGTCTCCTCCATCCCGGATCCCATCGGGCCGCGGCCGGTCAGCACGAGGACATCGCCCTCCTTGATACGGTCCGGTCCGTTGTTCTTGATCGCCGCCACCGCGTCGGGTTCGCTGGTGAATACACGCGCGGGGCCGGTCTTCCGGTACACACCGTCCTTGTCGACCACGCTCGGGTCAATGGCGGTGCTCTTGATGACCGAACCCTCCGGAGCGAGGTTGCCCGCCGGGAAAACTGCGGTAGAGGTCAGGCCGCGCCGGCGGGCCGTGCCGGGATTCATGATTACATCGTCTGGGTCCACGCCGTCGCGGTCTTTGAGCAGCGCGCGCAGGCGGAACCGCCGCTCGGAATTCTCCCACCAGTCCAGCATCGTGCCGAGCGTATCTCCGGCAACGGTCATTGCGTTCAAATCCAGCAGGCCCGCGCGCCGCAGGTGCAGCATCACCTCGGGCACGCCGCCGGCCAGGAACACCTGAACGGTCGGGTAGTTCTTGGGGCCGTTCGGCAGGACATCGACCAGTCTCGGCACGCGGCGGTTGATCTCCGCCCAATCCTGGCGGGACGGCCGCCGCAAGCCTGCCGCATGCGCGACGGCGGTGAGGTGCAAAACGAGGTTCGTGGAGCCTCCGAACGCGGCGTGCGTCACCAGCGCGTTGCGTACCGAGGCCTCCGTCAGGATGTCCCGCATGCGCCGCCCCCGCTCCTCAAGCGCCAGAAGCGATCGGGCCGAACGGCGGGCCATGTCGAGCCAGATCGGCTGGCCCGAAGGCGCCAGCGCCGAGTGCGGGAGCGACATGCCCAGCGCTTCCGCCACCACCTGTGACGTCGCCGCCGTACCCAGGAATTGGCAGCCTCCGCCTGGTGACCCGCAGGCGTTGCATCCGGCCAGCGAGGCTTCCTCCAGGCTGATCATGCCGTGCGCGTAGCGTGCGCCGACCGACTGCACTAGCGCCGTATCCTCTCCGTTCTCCGTGGCCAGCATCACTCCGCCCGGCACGAGCACGCAGGGGAGGTCCCGTGTCCCCGCCAGCGCCATCATCATTGCCGGCAGGCCCTTGTCGCAGGTTGCCACGCCGGCCACTCCCCGGCGGGTCGGCAGCGACCGGATCAGCCTCCGGAACACGGTGGCGGCGTCATTCCGGTAAGGGAGGCTGTCGAACATCCCGGGCGTGCCCTGAGTGCGGCCGTCACACGGATCGGAGCAACAGCCGGCGAAGGGGGTGGCGCCGTGCGACTTCAGTTCCTTCGCCGCCGCTTCGACCAGCAGGTTCACTTCCCAGTGGCCGGTATGGTAGCCGAGGGCGACCGGCGTGCCGTCCGGTGCGCGCACTCCGCCGTGTGTGCTCAGCAGTAGGAACTCCTTCGCGCCGAGCGAAGCCGGATCCCAGCCCATGCCGGCGTTTTGCGTCCACCCGAACACGTCGCCGGACGGACGAGCGAGCAGCATCTCCGGGGTGAGCGGCAGACTGCCACGCGGCCCTGGCGCCTTGCTTGGGACGTCGAAAATCGAGTCGTCGCCCGAATCGAGAATCGACCTGAGTGACACGGAAGCCATGACATTCCGATGCTAGCAGGGCCGCGCGCCCGGAAGTTTCAGATAACAATAAGAACGACTGGTCAAGGCTCCGGCAACGCCCCCGCTTCCGCTAGACTGAGCCAATGATAGTCAGAATTTGGCATGGCTGGACAGCGCCGGGCGACGCGGACGCGTACGAGGCGCTGTTGAAGGACGAAATCTTTGTTGGAATCGGCGCTCGGCGGATCGAAGGCTACCGCGGCATCGAGTTACTGCGTCGGGACAGCGCCGAAGAAGTGGAGTTCATCACCATCATGCGCTTCGATTCGATCGCCTCGGTCCGCATGTTCGCCGGAGCCGATTACGAGGTGGCCGTTGTCCCCACCGCCGCGCGGGCTCTGCTGTCGCGGTTCGACAGCCGTTCGCAACACTACGAACTGAGAGAGGCGCGCCCGACGCACTAACACACACGCTCTCAGCCGGCCTCCACGAGGCATCATAGCTCGCCGCTCCGCGCAGCCCGGCACCCCTGCCCGCGCCACTGTTACAATAAAAATTCACCTCCACAATAAAGGGCGATCAAATCAGTGGCTGACAAGCAGCGGGCTGTTGTGGCAATCTACCCCGGGTCGTTTGACCCGATCACGAACGGCCACCTGGACCTGATCGCCAGAGGGGCAAGGCTGTTCGACAGGCTGATCGTGGCGGTACTTCAGAACACCGACAAGGAGCCGCTTTTCAGCGTGGAGGAACGCACGGAGATGCTGCGCGAGACGATCAGCCTGTACCCGAACGTGGAAGTGGATTCGTTCAACGGGTTGCTGGTGGATTACGCCGCGAGGAAGAATGCATCGGTGATTTTGAGAGGCATCCGCGCGATTTCGGACTACGAGTACGAGTTGCAGATGGCGCTGATGAACACCCGGCTTTCCCCGGGCATCGAAACGGTGTTCCTGATGTCGAGTGAGGCGTATTCGTTTATCAGTTCGCGGCTGGTCAAGCAGGTGTTCGGTCTGAGGGGGAACATCTCCGGACTGGTTCCGCCGGTCGTCGAACGAAGGCTGCAAAGCCGGGCAATCGAAAAATAACTAGAGGGGCTTGCGAATAGGGGCATGCTGGTAACAACTGAACTTGCGGAGCGAATGTCACGCATCAGCGTCTCCGCCACCATGAAGGTGGCGACGGACGCCGAGAAGCTGCGGGCGCACGGGATCGACGTGGTGGACTTCGGTGCAGGGGAGCCGGACTTCCCGACGCCCGACAACATCAAGCAGGCGGCCGTCCGCGCGCTCGAAGCCAACTTCACGAAGTACACGGCCTCCGGCGGGACCATGGAGCTCAAAGAGGCCGTCTGCGAGCGCCACGCTCTCGACTTCGGGACCTCCTACACGCCGTCGGAGTGCGTCGTCTCGGTCGGCGGCAAGCACGTGATCTTCAACCTGATGCAGGTGCTGCTCAATCCGGGAGACGAAGTCATCATCCCGGCGCCGTACTGGGTCACGTACAAGGATGTCGTTCACTACGCCGAGGGAAAGTGTGTGTTCGTCCCGGCCGATGAGGCGAGCGGCTTCGAAGTCACCGCGGCGATGATCGAGGAGCATCTGACGCCAAAGACGAAAGCGGTCCTCATCAACTCGCCCTCGAATCCCGCGGGCGCGGTGATCGGACGCGAAGAGTTTGAGCACATCTACCGGCTCACATCCAAACGCGGAGTGTGGCTGATCACCGATGAATGCTACTGCCATTTCCTGTACGACAGCGCTCCATTCTCGGTCGCATCTATTCCGGGCGCGCGGCACTCGGTGATCGTTGCCAGCTCGCTTTCGAAGACTTACGCCATGACCGGCTGGCGGATCGGTTTTGCTCTAGCGCCGCCGCCGGTGGTGGCCGCCATCGCCAAACTCCAGAGCCAGTCCACGTCGAACCCAAACTCGATCGCGCAGAAAGCCGCCGTCGAGGCCCTGCGTGGTCCCCAGGACTCGGTGGACGCGATGCTGGCCGAGTACCGCCACCGCCGCGATTTTGTGATCCGGCGTCTGCGACAGATTCCGGGCGTCACGTGCGCCGAACCGAAGGGCGCATTCTATGCGTATCCGAACATCGGCGCGGCCATCGGCAGGAACGGCATTCAAGATACGCTGAGTTTCGCCGAGCAGGTTCTCGACGAGGCGCGCGTCGCGGTTGTGCCCGGAGAGGCCTTCGGGACTGCCGAGCACGTGCGAATCTCTTACGCGACGTCGATGCACGAACTGGAGCGCGGGCTGGATCGGCTGCACAACTTCATCACGAACCTCGGCTGATGGACCTCGGACCGTTTCGCCTCATTCCGTCATTCCGGGAAAAAGTCTGGGGTGTGACGGATCTCGCTCCGTGGTTTCCTCAAGCTTCTGGAAAGATCGGCGAAGTCTGGTTTCTCCGGCCAGACGACGTTCCCCAGCCGATTCTCGTGAAAATCATCTTCACTTCGGCGCTCCTGTCGGTGCAGGTGCATCCGCATGACGCCTACGCGCTCGCGCACGATGGAATTCCGGGAAAGACCGAGATGTGGTACATCCTCCGCGCGGAGCCTGGGGCAAAGCTGGCGCTCGGCCTGCGCGAGCCTGTCACGCGCGAGGCGCTGAAAGAGGCTGCCGCGTCCGGCGTGGTGGGGCAACTGCTTCAGTGGTTCCCCGTGAGTCCCGGACAGGTCGTTTTCATCCCGCCGGGAACCGTGCATGCAATCGGTCCGGGAATCACGCTCTGCGAAATCCAGCAGAATTCCGACATCACCTACCGGCTGTACGACTACGGGCGGCCCAGGGAACTGCACGTCGACAAGGCGTTGGATGTTGCGACTCTAGGGCCTCACCCCGGTCCGTCCGCCCCCGCTGGCGCCACGCTCGCCGCGTGCGACTACTTCATCACCGAACAGATCGAGATCGGCCGCGCTACCGCCTATACTCCGGATCGTGATCGCTTTCACCTGCTTGTGTTTCTGGAGGGCGCAGGCACAATCGCCGGACAGCCGTTTCGCGCGGGAGAAGTCTGGCATGTACCCGAGGGCGCGGGAACGTTTTCCCTCGACCCGGACGGGCCGGTGCGCCTCCTCCGATCCTCTCCGCCGCACCGTTGATAAACTGGTACACGGTGCTGAAAAACCCGCGCCACAGGCTGAAGCCTGTGCCACCGCAGGCCATAAGCAGTTGATTCTGAGTGGTGGCACAGCCTTTAGGCTGTGTCGGGCGCCAACCCAGGCGGGTTTTCAGCACCCTGTGGAAGTCTTCGCCGATCACCGATGAACCGGAGCCGTGTCCTTTGCATCCTTCTTCCGCTTTTCAGTCTGCTCGCCGGCTGCGGCTCGCGACGGAGCGGTCCGCCGGCCATCGGCGAAGCGTACGTCGGCCCGGCGACCCTCAATATCCGCAAAGATCTCGGACTACACCGGCCAACCGTGGCCACGGTCAAGCACGGCGAGCGTCTCGATATCGTCGGCCGGCGCCGGGCGTTCGTCCAGGTGCGGACGGAGAGTGGCGCCATCGGCTGGGTGGACGGCCGCCAGCTCTTCACCACTGAACAGATGGCCGAGCTGCGTAGCGTGGCCGATCGGGCCGCGGCGCTGCCCTCTCAAGGCCAAGCTTCCATTCAGGAAGCGCTCAATGTCCACACCCATCCCAATCGCCAGTCACCCAGCTTCCGGCAGTTGAAGACCGGAGAGCGGGTGGACGTCGTCGCTCACCGTCTCGAGCCGCGCGTGCCCTTCCGTCCGGACCGCCCGGTACAATCGTTGCCTCCATCGGCTCCGATGGAGGACTGGAGCCTGGTCCGCACTGCGGACGGCAAAGCCGGCTGGGTACTCTTCCGGTTGCTCTTCATGGCGATCCCGGACGAGGTGGCACAGTATGCGGAAGGGCACCGCATCACCTCCTATTTCTCGCTCGGAGAAGTCCATGACGGAGACGCCGTCAAGCACAACTGGCTCTGGACAACGATCGCCCGTGGCCTGGAGCCGTACGAGTTCGACGGCTTCCGTGTCTTCGTTTGGAGCCTAAGACGCCACCGCTACGAAACGGCGTATATCGAGAGGAATCTTCGCGGCTACTACCCGGTGGAACTCCATCCCGAGCAGGGCGGCGCACCGAGTTTCTCTCTGATCATCGAGGATAAAGACGGGGTGCGCTCCAAACGGACCTATGCGTTTCAGGGATATCGCGTCCGCCTGATTGCAACTGAGCCCTGGAACCCCGGGAGCGACGCTCCGGAGCGCATCGCCGGCGCCGAGCCGCCTTTCCAGGAGCAGGATCAACGGTCTTTCTTCGGCCGCCTGTGGGACAAAATAAAGGGGATCTTCGGCCGCTGACTCTCAGTCCTCCGCGCCGCTTACGGCGGCTGGAGGTGCGCCGGCAGCGAGTTCCACTGCTTTCTTCGCACGGCTTAGATCGTTGGCGGCGAGTTTGATCCGCGCCGACTGAGTCCCCGCCACCGACAGCCACGCGCTCGTGCCGGCGCGGGCGCGACAGCCGTGTACAAAGGCATCCCGGACGTTTTGTAGCCGGACCGCGCATGGAGCGTCCGGCAAAACCGCCAGGTCCGTTCCCGCAAGCTCCAGACCTTCAATATCGTCACAGATCATCGCCGCCCGGCCGTCCGGTTTCTCGAAGCCGGCCTCCACGTTCCGGAACGCGACGTTGCTCGCGTGGCGGCAGTAGAACCCGTAGGCCGGCAGTTTCCCGAACATCGCGAATTCCGGGTACTTTTCGGGAACTTCGGGCACCTCCTTGCCGGGGTCTTCTTTTTCGCCTCCACCGGCAAACGAGATCTGCACGTTGCTCAGAGTGACGTTCTCGATCGGGTGTTCCGGAATTCCGGAAATCGCGCAGCCGACCGAACCTCCGCCGGTGATCTGCACGTCGCTGATCTGCACGTTCCGGAGGCGCCCGATGCCGGGCCGCTGTCCGCCCTCGACGAACGGACGGGCGCGGTTCCCGAGACGGATAAAGATGGGGCCGCCTACGTTCCGCATGGTGATGTTCGAGACGTTCACCTTGTCGAGCACGCCACCGTCCACGCACTCGATCGCAATACCGCCGAGCCGTGTGTCGTAGATCGTCGAGTTGGAGAAGACAATGTTTTCGAAGCCGCCGTTGGTCTCGGTGCCGAGCTTGAAGGCGTTACAGGCGGTGCTCAGCACACAGTTGGTGACGGCGACGTCCTTGCACGGTCGGTCCGCGGTGCTCTTCAGCACGATCGCGTCGTCGCCCGAGCTGATGTCGCAGTCCGAGATCCGCACACGCTCGCAGCAATCGATGTCGATCCCGTCGTTGTTGTGATTCACGCGGCTGTGGACTGTGATGCCGCGGATGGCCACGCCATCGCAGGCGAGGTAGTGCTGCACCCACATCGGCGAGTCCTTCATCGTGACGCCGGTGACGGACACGTTCCGGCACTGGATGATCCGGATCATGTACGGCCGCACCTTGTATGGACCCTGGAATGCGGCGCCCTGCCCGTCGATGACACCGCGGCCCTCGATGGCGATGTCTTCGACGTTCTCCCCGTAAATGAGGCTCTTGTCGGTGTAATTGTCGGTGTAGGACCGGAACGCGGGCACGGTTATCGGATAGTGCTCCAGCTTGCGGCTGCCGAGCAGCACGGCGCCGGCGTCGAGGTACAAGGTGACGCGGCTCTTGAGGAAAATCGTTCCGCTGAGATAC
>DATIFQ010000293.1:0-17075 GCA_035455185.1 Bryobacteraceae bacterium
GCCATCAGTTGGCCGATCCAACTGAACGGTAAGTGCGGATTGAAGCTGATTGCCCATGGGCGGATCGTGCGCTGCCAGGGCACAAAGGTCGCGCTGGAGATCGAGAGACACGAATTCCGGACTCGTCTGGGCAAGCGGGCAGCTGGATCCTCTTTGCTCCTTACGCCCGCTCTCCCCGCTGCAAGAGGGGCAATCGTGTCTTTCACGGAACTATCGGCGGGAACAAGGGGCCATTACACATGACGGAAGCTCAGCGGACGAGCCGCAAGACAGCGCTTGAAGCAAAGCGCAGGGAGCTGTCCGGCGAGATTCGCAACCAGGCGGCCGAACTGGCTATCAGCGATGACGTGCATGACCCCGTCGATCAGGTCCAGAATACGATCTATCGCGACGAAGCTGGGGAGCACGCGCACCGTCTCTTCAGAACGTTGTTGAGTGTAGAGGATTCGCTTCGTGCGATATCCGAAGGCTCCTATGGCTATTGCGCGGAGTGCGGGGAGCTGATGGCGGCAAAACGGCTAGACGTCATTCCTTGGGCAACTCACTGCGTTCCATGTCAGACGCAGCGGGAATCCACGCTGGAATCCCAGGCTGTACCTATCCCAACTTTTGGCGAAGAGCGTAAGGCCGCATAACGGGCCTGCGGTATTCCCCAGATAATTTCAAATCATTTGTCCCTTTTTTTGTCTGCAGGTGACGGGCAAACCTGGGAATTTTACGAGTTCCACATCAGGGAGCTATACGCCACAATCAGGGTAGCGGTCTAGTTATCCGGAGCGGGCAACCGTGGTTGACAATGCTTTCTTTTGGTTTGGGGCTTTCAGGGCGAGCGTTCTCGTCTTAGGCGGCTCTGGGTTCTAACGTCGCAGCGCTCGCCCTGAGAAGTGAGATGAACGAGGATCGTTCCGAGGTGGCGGCTCGGAGGGCGCCGCCTCGACTTTTTTGAAGGTCGCCCTGGGGGTCGGAGGGTGCGTGGCGCACCTGGGCGGCGGAGGCTGGCGGTGTCGAACCTCATCACGAGTGCCGATTGCCCGAGATGCAAGCGGGGCACCGCGGTGGAATCCTGTACGGGTTACTCCCTGAACATCGCAGGAGCGGAGTACTTCCGCGTTAGATTCGGAAGCGAACGGGGACGCTTACACTTGATTGGCGGCCGGTGTAGGGATTGCGGCGTCACCCACGGAAGCCTCCACCATCTGCACTGTGAAGTGGAGGAGTGTCCGAAATGCGGCGGCCATCTCCTCGCGTGCGACTGTGTCTCTCTCACAAGCCCCGTGTAGCAGTTCACTGGTTTCCGAGATCGCTGGGCGAGAAACCCCATCGAGACGCCGTTACGTTTGCTGTTCGTCCTCTTCCTGACTACCGCAGCCCCTGCCGAGGAACAGCCGGAGTAGTTCCTGGCTGTCGTTAGACAGTCCTAACGTCCGGTGCTCGAACCAGCGTCTTTCCCTGCCGTAGCCAGGAAGCGTTGGATCGGGATGGTCACCGAACCGAGCGCGCCGGAGGAGACGTCGCGCAGAAGCAACCGGACAAGCTTCGCCTTCGGCGAGGCGTCCAGTTTCTCCATGAAGACAAGCCCGCGGGCCTCCATCGCCTTCAGGTACGTGGGCTGTTCGAGGCGCATCGTGCTGGTGCGGGCGACCGTGTTGATGTGAAGCTCCCTGCCGTCCAGTTGCACCAGCCAGATGTCCATGCCGCACTCCCAGACATTTCCGTCCGGCCGGCAAGCCAGTTCGTTCGGGTCGACCTGCACCGCAAGGCTTAGGGAGTTCGCCCCCGCCGAGCTCACACGCACTGTGAGTCCGAGCCGCGTCGCCTCCATCGGACTCCACATCGCTGCATCCAGAATTCCCTTGCGGTACCACGACTCGCCCGGCTCGTCCGGCTGCGCGAAGTATCCGCGGCGGTACCGTAGCTCGGTCCCCTCCCTCTTCACCTGGATCTTGATCTCGCGGAACTTGCCGTCCCAGCGTCCGTGCGAGGGCCGATAGGCGAGCGTGTAGGTGAGCCGCGCGTCATCGGCCGCCTTTCGCATGGCGGCGCGCAGATCGTTGTTCTGATAGAACGCCCGGCCGCCGGTCCGCTCCGCCAGCGTCCGCATAGTACTGAAGATGGCCTGATCCGCTGCGAGAGAATCGCGGACTGCTTCGGCGCGGTCCGCGCGGTATTCCTGGGGCGCCATCAGGCCGCGGGCATCCACCGGATAGATAGCGAGGTTCGAGCGGTTGAAGGCCCGGGCGGCACGCTCGATCTCCGGCCACACCGGGTCCCGTCCTGCGGCTTTCCGCGGCAAGGGCACCGAATTGTCGCCGATCCAGATAGGGAAGCTGCCCGACACCCAGATCAGATTCTTGCGGCCCGGCAACCGCTCCAGGTGCTGCGCGATGGCGATCAGCGCCCGTACCGTGCGGTATGCGCGGTCCCGGGCGAAGTGGCTGTACAGGTTGAAGCTCAGCTCCCCGAGCCAGGTGTCGAAGTGGTCCGCGCCACTGACACCCGGATCGTATAGCGGCGCTTCCAGAGACGCCACTGGAGCTGCCTTGTAATCCGCAAGACCCTTGAGCAGCGCCGCCGAATCGCTGGTGAAATCCTGGAGCACACGCGGCCCACGGCCCATCACGTACAGCGCGACACGATCCTCCGGCGTGATCTCCTTCAAGAACTTGATGATTTGCTGCCGGGCGTACGCCTGGTCCGTGAGGGGCGTATTCAGACCGTCGAACAGGATCACCGTGGCGCTGTTTACCGGCCCGGCGAGATACTCGAGCCGGTTCGTGAAGATGTTCGGAGGCAGAGGCTTCGGAGGTGCCGGCGGCTTCAGCTTTTCCGCGCTGAAGAACTCGATCTCCTGCGGCCGCCCTTCATCGAAAAGCAGGAAATCTTCGCGCGTGAGTCCCACTGCCGGATCGCCGTTTTTCGACTCGGCCAGCACGTTCACTTCGACAAGCCGCGTGGTAACCCGGAGCCGCTGTGGCTCCGCCGTTTGCGCCGCCGCCGAGGCGATGAGCAGCCCAAGCACGCACGCCGCAAACCCCACTCGGTTGGTCAGTGTTCGCATGAAGCTTCCGAGCCGCGACCGCAGGGAGCGGCGCTACAGCCCCTCCATTACCAGTTTGCCGCCTTTCACCAGGTACCGGTAATCCACATGGACCGTTGCGTCAGTTAGAAAGAACCACCGTACGAAGCTCCCTCGGACATCGCCGCCTAATTCCTCGTTGTCGCCGAGGCTGAAGCGGACCACGCCGGCTCCGTATCCGTAGTACGGAACGACCGCTTTGTCCGGCGAAGCGATCAGCTTCGGATTCAATCCGAGAGCGAATTCCCGGAAGCGCATCGCCGCCTCACCACCCTTCGCTAGTTCGGCATTCAGGGCTTCCTGCCCTTCAGCCGCCTTGATGCTCCGCACACGGCCGTTGTCGATCTGAATGACGACCTTCCGCGCGATCTTGTCTCCGAACCGCGCTTCTGGAATCACGAACTGGCCGCACACGGTGGCCTCTACGGGAGCCACGCGGATTACGCCCGCCGGCAGTTCGATGTGCCGGTCCACGCGTACGCGGGCCGCCTGCGCGCGCTCGCCCGACGCGTCGCCGTCCTGCTTGTTGAAGGGACGTTTGGCGATGCGGAACATAAGGTCGGTTCCAGCGGGCGTCGAGACCCGAACAGTGCCGAGCCGCAACGTGCGAATCGCCCGGTCTTGCACGGCGCGGAGCGCTTCGTAATCAATGTCGAGCGCGTCCTGGTAAAGCGCGTCGTACTCCGCCGGGTGTTCGCCCGGCAGCCCGTCCCGTAGCCGGCTGCCGTCGGACCAGTGGAAGTGAAGCTCGCGGCGCCTGCCGCCGCCGTCCACCCACTTCACCAGGGCGGTCTCTTCGGCTGCGGTGAGCGCACGCGCCGAGGACCCCAGAGGAAGCCGGATGAACACGTCGGCCGCGGAGAGCTTCCCCACGGGAACCGGATCCTTGGCAAGCAGTGGACGAAGAAATTCCGCCTTCGCCGCGCGAATCTGCTTTCGGAGGGGCGGCAGGATTTCCGCGAAATAGCCGGGGTCGTAGCGCAGCAATACCCGCTCACCCGGGCGTAGTTTTAGCGCGACGGCGATCCGGGCCGCCATGCCGTCGTAGTTGAGGTCGCCGGCTCCAAACACCGCGGCCGGAATCAGCACAAGCGCGACGCAGACGGCAAGCTTCATGCGTCCTCCCCCGGGCGCCTACGCGAACAACTCCTGTGCCCTGCTTAGCCGCGCGCGGACATCGACGCCGTTCGGGCATTGCACTGTACATGCGTCACAGCTTCCACAGACATCCGGTCGCGAACCCTTCGGGAGTTGGAGAAACTCGTTCCGCGCCATGGCGAACTGACCGTAGCCGTCGGCGTAGGTGAGGAACCGCAGCGAGTCTGCCACACGAACTCCGCGGTCGCAGACGCCGCCGCACTCGCCGCACATCCGGCAGTAAAGCGGCCGGATGCGGTCGAGGTACGCCGCCAGCACCTTCTCGTCGTCCTTACCGAACCGCTCGGACATCGCCCGGATGTCCTCGTCAAGTTCGTCGAGGTCGGTGATGCCGATAATCGCCGTGTCCACCGACTCGTTCCGCAACACCCACTTGAGCGCGGACAGCATCGCTCCCGGCTGCTTCAATCTGCTGAGCAGTTCACTCGGCTTCTGTCCGTACAGGCGATCGCCTTTCAGAATTCGAGCGTAGCCGCCTGCCATCACCTTCATGGCGACAACGCCCATGCCCGTCTTCCGCGCCGCCCGGATGGCCTCCCCGACCGCCGGCTCCATGGTGAAGTTGTACGACGCGAGCGCGACGTCAGTCTGGCCCAGTTTCGCCACGTGCGCGAGCATCGTAGGCATATTGAAGTGGAAGCTCACGCCCGCGAAGCGGATCTTACCCGCCTGTTTCGCGATGCGCTGCGCCTCGAGCAATTCCTCGGTAACGTCCGCCGGTTCGTTTTTGATGTGCAGGAACCAGATGTCGAGATAGTCGGTCCCGATCTCCTTGAGGCTCGTCTCCAGATCGCTGAGCGCGTCCTGTTTGGTGAAAGTGCGGGTTTTGCTCGTGAGGACGACTTTGTCTCGCTTCCCCTTGAGGGCCGCTCCGACCATGCGCTCGTTGTTGCCGTTCTGGTACATGCGGGCGGTGTCAAAGTAGTTGATCCCGAGGTCGTAGGCGCGCTCGATGACGATCGGATCGGGGACCAGCATGCACCCGAAGCCGAGGCTGGTGACCTTCAGCCCGGTCTTTCCGAGAGTACGGTGCTCGAGCTTGACGGCGTCCTTCGATTGCGCGGAGGCCAGCCTGGCGGCGGGCAGCGCAAGCCCGGCCCCGAGGAAGCTGCGGCGGGAGGATCGACGTTCCATATCGCCTTCCATGATACAGAATCGGACCGGATTATCTTGCGCCCCGCCGGACCCGCTTGCCGCCCGTCCCTGGCCGTTGTCTACTTGGCAGTGTGAGCCTGCGGATCATGGCCCTGCTCGTGTCTTTCGCCGCTTCCGCTCCCGCACAGTGGGAGGTCGGCGTCGCCGTGGGCTACGGCATCTATCGCAACGCCAGCGTCTATGCCCCCGCTGGTAAAGTGGCGGCTGGGTTCCGCAACCGGTTCACCGTCGGCGCCGTGATCGGCGAGGACCTTTACAATCGCGTCGGAGGTGAGTTCCGTTACACGTACCAGGACGGCGACCCGTTTGTCGCGGCCGCCGGAGTGAAGACCAACGTCCAGGGACAGTCCCACGCTTTCCACTACGATTTCCTCTTCCATGTCCGCGAACGCGGTGCACGGATTCGCCCCTACGCCATTGCAGGTGTCGGCGCCAAGTTGTTCGTCGTATCGGGTCCCGCAAGCCCTGTCCAACCACTGGAGAACATTGTCCGGCTGACGACGGAGAGCGACTTCAAACCCCTGGTCACCGGGGGCGGTGGTGTCCGCATGATGCTCGGCAAGCACGTCGTCCTGCGGCTCGACTTCCGTGACTACATCACGCCGTTTCCAAAGAAAGTGATCGCGCCTGCGCCCCTCGGCACCGCACGCGGAATCTACCACATGTTCACCCCGATGGCCGGCCTGAGCTGGATTTATTGAAGGCGATTGAAGGCGGATAGTCTCCGCAGTGAATCCGGCCCGCTTGAACCACACCGCGCCCCGCGCATACAATCGGCGCTGGAAAACCATGCCGCTGACATTCCGTCTCGCCCGTCCCGAGGAGTACAACGCACTGGAGAGTTTCACGATCGACGCCTTCGGCCCGATCACCTGGCTGCGGACCGCCGACGTAACCTTCGGTCCGCTAAACGGCCTCGACTGGCGGCAGCGCTGGCAGCGGCGCTTCCGGAAAGTCTTCGACGAGCAGATCGTCCTCGTAGGTGAGACAGAGGGCGAAGTGGTGGCTCTTGCCACAGGCACGATCGACCGCGACGCCCTTCTGGGCTACATCGACCTCCTCGCGGTGCATTCTAATCATCACCGGAAAGGGTATGGCCGCGAGATGCTCCGCGGCATGCTGGCGCACATGAAGTCCGAAGGAGCTGTCCACGCGCACCTGGAGTGCCTCGCCACGAATGCCGCCGGCAATGCGCTCTACGCTTCGGAGGGCTGGACCGAGGTCGCCCGCTCCCTTCGGTGGTTCATCAAAATCCCATGAAACGACGCACATTCCTCGCAAACACGATGGCCGCCGCGGTGGTGCAGCCCACCCCCGGCGAAGTCTTCATCGAGCGGCCCGTCTCCGGCAAGCCCCATGCCGGCAAGGTGTTGGCTGCTATCCAGCCACACTCCGACGACGTTCCGATCTTCTCGGCCGGCCTCGTCCTGAAGTTGATCGACGAAGGCTACACCGGCTACCTCATCCGCGTCACCAACGACGATATGGCCGGTCCCGGCACCGTCGGCGACACCGTCCTCGCCAACGAACGCGACAACCGCGAAGTCTCCCGCCTCCTCGGCCTCAAGCAGGTCTTCGACCTCAACTACAGCAACCATCAGATGGACCAGGAGTCGCCGCTCGAGATCCGAGCCCGCTTCATTTTTCTGTTCCGCTTGCTCAAGGTCGACACAATCATCTCCTACGATCCTTCTGGCCACTACGAGGAGAACCCCGACCATTACGTCACCGCCCAGGCCGTCGAGGCCGCCTGTTGGATGGCGGGCATGAACAAGGACTATCCCGAGCACTTCGCCGCGGGTCTCCAGCCCCACGGTGTGCGCGAGCGTTACTACTACGCCCGCGGCCCGCAACTGGTGAACCGCGTGATCGACATCAGTGGCGTAATTGACCGGAAGGTCGAGGTGAACCTCGCCAACAAGGCCCAGGGACCCGCCGGAGAAAACGGCGCCCGCCTCCGCGCGCGCCTCGCGTCACAAAACCTGCGCCTCCCAATCCTCGGTGACTCCGACGACACCGCGAACCGGCAGTACACGAAGCACTTCGTCTTGGCACGCGACGCCGAGTGGGGGAAAAAATATGGGCTGGAGTACGCGGAACCGTATCACTACATCGGCCCCGAGCCACCAGTCCTGGAGGACTACATCAAGAAGAACGCGATGCCTCTGTAGGGCAGGCGGCGGAGGCCAGACGCCGGCCGGAAACCCGGTGAACCGGTCCCAGCTCCGAAAAGAGAGCGATGGGCGGGAACTTCTTGCCGCTGAAAACCAATGCAGGATGAACACCAGGACCACCGTAATGGAGCCGAGCAACGAACAACTGTACTGCCGGACGCGAAAGGGTGATCAGGGCGCCATGGAGACGCTCTACGAGCGGTGCGAGCCCCCGCTGTACCGCTACGCATTTCAGCTTTCTGGCAGCCGCGCCGTGGCTGAGGAGGTCACGCACGAAGCCTTTCTACAAATTATCCGGCCCGAGTCGCGATTCAATCCGGACCGCGGTTCGCTCGAGGCGTACCTGTACGGAACAGTGCGGAATCTAATCCGGGCGGCGCGAAGGAGCCAGGCTGTGGAAGGGATTGAGGAGCCTGCCGCGGAAGACGACATTTTGCGCGCTCTGATCGACGAGGAGATGAGCCTGGCGTTGCACTCGGCCCTCCAGGAACTGCCGAGCCCTTTCCGCGATGCGGTGTTTCTGTGCGACCTGGAGGAGCGGAGTTACGAGGAAGCGGCGACTACCTTGGGCTGCCCGGTGGGAACAATACGTTCGCGGTTGCACCGGGCGCGGCAGTTGCTGGCAGCGAGGCTGAAGCCGCTCAGGCTATCGGCCGTTTCAATAGCGAGGTAAGCAACGTGGATCGCAAGGACTGGTTGGAAGACGAAGAAGTGCTGCAGGAACCGATTCGCAGACTGCGGGCAATGCTGGCGGAGGAGCGGTCGCCCGAGTGGCGGAGGCAGCGGTTGATGGCCGAGTTCGTCAGGCTACATCGACGGTCGGGCGGTTGGCTGGCTTGGGCGACTCGCGCGGCTGCTGCCGCCTTGTTGGCGCTTGCTGTGACACTGGTCTGGCGGGGCGCTCCGGAGAGTGCTCAGCGCACCGGTATAGAGGTGGCTCAGCCTGGTATCTGGAACCACGTGCTGGATGGGTCGATGGACGAGAATGGGTTTGCGCCGATCCCATACGCCATGCCGCTAGCCGCCGGAGAGTGCATACGGGTGATGCGCACGGAGGTTACCGGGGCGGCCCTCGCCCAGATGGGCATGAGCCTCCCTTGGGGTTACGAGGACGACTTCGACGTGGATATCCTGTTCGGCGACGATGGATTTCCGCGAGCTGTTCGGATGGTCTCCAATACGGAGATCTGAGGATTGAGAGGGAGGATGAAGTCCATGAACAAGACCGGACTAGCTATTTTTGCGACACTCACGGCGGCGGCGATTCTATCGGCACAGGCCACACCCCCGGGCGGTCCGGTGCGCGGGCCATTTGGCGTGGTGGGCGGCGTGCCAGGAGGGGGTGCCGGTGGGTCCATTGTGGTCGGGCCGAAGCCGGACATGCTGATCCCCGGCGCGCCATTCTCGGGCGTGCAGGTCAGGGAAGTGAGGCAGAGTCTGCCGAATGGGAACCAGATCCAGCGCCTGGAAGATACCAAGTTTTACCGTGACGGGCAGGGACGTATGCGGATTGAGGTGCCCCAGCCCAACCCCACCAATGACCGGGCGCCGGTCCTGATCGAGATCTTCGACCCCGTAGCGGGCGCTGCCTACATCCTGGATCCGTCGAACCTGACAGGCAGGAAGTCTGCTTTTCTGCTGCCCAAGACACAGGGTCGTTCGACGCGCAAGCGGCAGGCAGGTCAAGTCCAGGAAGAAGATCTCGGGATCAGGAAGGTCAATGGCTTCGAGGCGACCGGAAGGCGCGCTACGCAGACGATTCCGGCGGGCGCAATCGGCAACCGGCAGACGATCCTGAGTGTGACGGAAACCTGGACGTCCACGGTTCTGAAGATTCCAATACTGCATAAGCGCTCGGACCCGCGCTTCGGTGACTCTACGGTGCAACTGACCCAGATCGCACTCGGCGAGCCCGACCCCTCTCTGTTCCAGGTACCGGAGAACTACAAGCTGACCCCAGGTGGACCGTTCGGGCCAGGCATCGTGGGTGGCGTAAAGGCGGCCACAAAAAGCCCGGCGCGCGAGCGCTCGAAAGACTGACCGCGGTGCCCAGTTTGGCCTCCCTCGGCGTTGGAGACCGGTTTCCAGCCTGCCGCTGAGCCAGGTCACCGGCAATACTTACACAGAAGATTGATCTCAAGTCCTTTGCAATCAGTACTGATGTTTGGACCGGCGTTTGCATAGATCACTCACAGGCGGACCTGGGGTGAAGGGAAAGACTGGGATTAACCGCCAGAGGAGGAAACATGTTGTGGTTGATCTTCTGGATTCTTCTCGCGATGTGGTTGCTGGGAATGGTGACCTCTTACACGCTAGGGGGCTTCCTGCACATATTGCTGATCCTGGCAGTTGTCGCAGTTCTGATTCGGGTTATCCAGGGCAGGAATCCCGTCTGAGCATCTCATTGCTCTCGTTGACCCCCCAAGTTCATCGAAATTCCGGGCGGGCCCCCGTCCAGGTGCTCGAGAATTTTAAGGAGATGCGAAATGGCTACGCAACCAGCTACGAAGCCAGTGGAGCAGGATCTGCTCGATCTGGAGAAGCAATACTGGCAGGCGGTTAAGGACAAGGACGTGGACGCTGCGATGCACCTCACTGACGACCAGTGCCTCGTAACCGGCGCGCAGGGCGTGGCTCGGATCGACAGGGAAACGCTCGCAAGCATGTTAAAGGCGACGCCGTACACACTGAACGACTTTGAGGTGAGTGACGATGCGCACGTGCGGCTGCTACGCGACGATGTCGCGATCGTCGCCTACAAGGTGCGCGAAGAGCTAACAGTGGATGGTAAGAGCCTGACTCTCGAGGCAGCCGACGCTTCCGCTTGGGTACGCCGCGACGGACGCTGGGTCTGTGCGCTGCACACCGAATCCATCAGTGGCGATCCCTTCGGTCGCAACGGGCGTCGCAAGTCTCGCCGGAGTTCTCGCCACGTCCGGAGGAGTTAATTGGCAGGTCCGGAGACCGCGCTGCGTCGGCGCGGTCTCCACTTCAGTTTTTGATAGGCTCGTAGGGGCACACGAGCAGGGTGCCCCTACGTCAGGCCTACCTAAAAATGAATACGGCCCGTGTACTGCACTTCGCGGCCGTAGTTTCCGCCCGCTATAGATGTGCTCTTGCCGAACGCCGAGCTGGTCACGCTCATGTTCGGCTGGCTGGGCATGAACGAGTTCGGGAAGTTGTAGAACTCCATGCGGAGTTCGAACTTCACCCGCTCGGTGATTTGGAAGTACTTCACCGCCGTGGCGTCCCACTGCCAGAAGCCGGGACCTCGTAGCCCGTCGTAGTACCACGGATTCGTGCGCGGCGTGTAGGCCGGCAGAACCGAGCACTTCGACGTATCGAACCACTGGCCGCGGGTCGGGTTGTCGATCTTCGGATCGCCAGTGCAATTCATCGCGCCGAAGGTCAGTTGCGGACCGCCGTTCCACATGAAGATGTGGCTCGTGGCCCACCCGCCCACCAGAGCGTCCAGGATCCGGTTCGCGCCGCTCAGGTACTGCCGGCCCTTGCCGAACGGAAGCTCATAGGTGCCCGCGAGACGGACATAGTGCCGCGGGTCGCGCGTGTCGATCATGGTGAAGTTCTTGTTGTACGTCGCAATCGAGTCGAAGAACTCGTCACGAGTTTCGTGGCTGTAGTTGTAACCGAAGCTGAAGGTCAGTCCCTGAGCCATCGACCGCTCCGCCTTGAACTGCAAGGAATAATAGTGGTTGTCCTTGTCCCTCAGGAAGCGCTCCGTCAGCGTGCCATATTGTGGATACGGTGCCAGCAGGCTGTTCACGCTGACCGTCTTCTGCGTGCGGAGCGATCCCGGCATCTTGTCGGCCGGTAGGAGCATGTAGAACGGGTTCGCTACCGCTTTCGTAGTGGTGCCCTTGTACGTGTAGCCGTAGTTCGGGTCCACCATGTTCAGGTTGTAGTTGTAGTCTCCGCCCCACATGCTGGCGTCTTGCACGTTCCGACCGAGGTTCATGAAGAACGTCGTGTCCGTCAGGATCCGGAACGGAGCCTGCCGTTGCAGCGACACGTTGAACCGGTCGTTGATCGGATGGATCATGTCTTGCGGGAAGAACGTTGCGTTGGCCCCCAGGTTTGTATAGCGTCCCAACGACTTACCGATCGGCGTTTGCAGCGGGTTCGAAACCGGGAAAGGATCGCTGATGATCGTCTGCGGCTTGCCTTCGATGGGTGAAATGATCGGCGTGCTCCGCGCGAATCCATCCTTCGGCCAGGAGTTGGTTTCCGGATAGATGGTCACCCACGGCACCGCATAGCGGGCGAAGCCGACCCGGAGCGCTGTGTTGTCATTGATCCGGATCGCCGCGCCGATTCGGGGCAGGAAGACGTTCTTCTGAGAGTTGAACACTCCTGGGTGGTCGTTGTCCGTGAATACCCACGCCCCGTTCCACTTGTACGGAATGCTGGCGATCGCAGTTACCTCCGCTGGCATCGTCACGCCGCCGGAGAGTTCCGGAATCGGGTTGGTCAGGTCGAGGTATCGCGAGTAGAGCCGGCTGTACTCCGAAGGCGCCGTCTCCAGCTCGTAGCGCAATCCGAGGTTGAGGGTGACGCGGCGCGTCAGCTTGATGTCGTCCTGGAAGAAGAAACCCCACATCTGCTGGTGGGAGTCCACCATCGGGGTAATCTGCGCGTTCCCGGTGTTCGCCACGCCGAGCAGCATCGATGCGTACATGTCGCCGCTTGTCGCCGCGCTATAGCCAAGAAACGACTTCCCGGTGTCGATCGAGTTGAAGGTAAAAGAGCCCGGACCCGGGTTTCCATTCTGGTCGTATTGATAACGCAGCGACCAGCCCGCCTTCATGTGGTGGATGCCGCGGTCGTGCGTGACGTTCAGGTTCGAGTTGTGCGACCGCCCACGGACCAGCCACCAACTTCCGAACCCCGTATAGGCCGAGCCGTTGCCGCTAAAGTTGTACCGTGGGTAATAAATACCGGGCAGGCCTTCCAGCATCGGCTTGTACCAGCCGTTGGGATATAACCCGGCCCATACGCTCTCCGGTACCTGCGACCAGGCCGAGTTGTAGTCGTCCTCGAGATAGGTCGCGCCATAGCGCATATTCACTGTTGTGCTCGGGCTGACCATCCACAAGAAGTCGATGGCTGGGTTCAGCGAGTCCATCAGGCCGCCGTTGTCTGAAGGAACGGCAATCGTGCCGCCCCAGTTCGGGTTGTCCAGCCGCGTCTCGTACTTCGAGAATCGCGCGTACATGCGCCACTTGTCGTTGATGTTGTAATCGACGCGGTTGGAAATGTTCCAGTACTTCAGCCACCAGGCGTAGGAGATCAGGTAGTTGTTCATCCCGCTGGCATCGATTCCGGGGCCATTGGGCTTCCATAGGTCGCTCGTGATCTTCGCCGACGTCGGATTGATCCGGTCGGACGGAATCTTATTGTTCGTGAACGGCGTCCGGGTGGCTGTGCCTGTGGCCGGGTCGAACACCGTCGAGAACGGATCGTAGATCATCCGCAGGCTGCCGTCCTTCTGGAAGGTCTGCGAGAAATCGCCCGTCCGCTGGAGGTCGGTCGGCATCGTCAGCTCCTTGCTCGACGGCTGCGTCGACTTCCATTGCTCGTACGTCTGGTAGAAGAACAGCTTGTTCTTCACGATCGGGCCGCCCACCGTGCCGCCCCAGATGTGGTTTTTCACCACGCTGAAGCCGCCGGTGACCCGGTTGGTCATTGCGTTCAGTGTCGGGTTGCGTCCGAAATAATACCCGGTGCCGTGGAACTCGTTCGTGCCGGATTTCATCGACACGTTCAGCGTCCCGCCCGCGCTGAAGCCGAACTCGGCGTCCAGCGCGTTTTGCTGCACCGCCACTTCCTGCACGGCGTCCATCGACGGCATGTAGGAACCGCGGGCCGAAACACCGAGCGGTACGCCGTCCAGCAGCATGTCATTCTTGCCGCCCGTCCGGCCACCCACATCGAGGCCGTTCGACGACCACATGTAGAACGGGTTGCGGTGCGCCACGTCCCAGTACCGGTTGATTACCGCCGGGTTCAGCAGCGCCAGCGTGAAGGGGTTCCACGCCAGAATCGGAATGTCCTTCAACATGTTGCCTTGCACGGTCGTCGTCATGGTGCTGGTGTTGAACTGCACCGTGGCCACGTTCGCGGTGACCGTTACCGTCTCCGCCACTCCGCCGATGACCAGTTGCGCGTTCACCGTAACGTCGCCGCGCGTCAGAACGGCGATGTTCTCCTGAAGGTACCGGTTGAAGCCGGACATCTCCACTGAAATCGCGTACGTGCCTGGCTGCACGAAATCGAAGAGATACCGGCCCATTGCGTCGGTCTCTCTCGATGTCTCAATGCCGGTATTCATGTTCCGGAGCGTCACCTTCGCCCCGACCACCGCCGCCTGGCTGGGGTCGGTGACAAAACCTTGCACCCTGGCCCTGTATTCCTGAGCGCTGGCCACACCGACCGCCACGCAGAGGATGACGACGAGCCAGACAGGCGCAAATCGAAAAGAGGAAAACTTCATCTATTTGCCTCCTTGGCTTTCAGAAAACTGCTCTCTGTTTGCAGGGATGACCACCGGCTCCGACCCCAGTTGCTTACCGGTGGGAGGGAATTTCTGTCTGATCGCTTTGCCCTGTCGAATATCACCCACCCTGACGTGGGTTTGTCGCTCAGGACTTCGGTCTGCGGCACAATAGGAAAGTGCAAATGGGGCGCGCGGTGGTCCTCTTCCGTCGTTTCGCGTGGGGGGTTCTCGGATACACGCTGCTGGTCGTGTTATGGGGCGCTTATGTCCGGGCCAGCGGGTCGGGCGCCGGCTGCGGCAGCCACTGGCCGCTCTGCAACGGCGAGGTCATCCCGCGTGCGCAGCAAGTGGAAACGCTCATCGAGTTTACCCACCGGCTCACCAGCGGATTGTCGCTGCTTGCGGTCGCGGCGCTCTACGTCTGGGCCTTCCGTCTTTTCCCCCGTGGCAGCCGAGTACGGCGATTCGCGGTCTTGTCCGTGGTGTTCCTATTGATCGAGGCTGCCTTGGGAGCCGGATTAGTGCTCCTCCGTTACGTCGCACAGGACGCATCGTCCGGCCGCGCGATCTACCTCTCCGCCCACCTCGTTAACACCCAGATCCTGCTGGCGATGCTCGCCCTCACCGCCTGGTTCGCAACTGCGCAGCCTTCGCGAAATTGGCTGTCTGACCCCATTTCCCTGACCGCCCTCGCCATCGCTCTCGCCGTCAGCGTCACCGGAGCCATTGCCGCCCTCGGAGACACATTGTTCCCCGCCACCTCGCTGGCGGCTGGTCTGCGCGACGAGCTCTCGGGTGACTCCCACGCCCTGCTCCGGCTACGGCTCCTTCATCCCGCCGCCGCCATCGCCGGTGCGGCATTTCTGCTCTGGATGGCCCTGCGCGCCATTCGTTCCGATATCGGCCCCGCCGCGAAAACCGCCGCCCGCTGGACCGCCCTCCTCGTCTTCCTCCAACTCATCGCTGGCGCCGCGAACGTCGCCCTGCTCGCCCCCATCTGGCTGCAACTGACGCACCTGCTCATCGCCGACCTCCTCTGGCTGGCCCTCGTCCTGCTCGCCGTGTCCGCCCTGCAACCCGCGGACGCGAAGAGCGCCGTCACCCGCTAGTCCTACGATCTGTGACCGCGGTGGTATAGACTACATCCGTTGGTAAACCAAACGTGGTCACGAACGATGCACACATCCAGAGTTCTTATCGCGATCCTTACTGTTGTCGCCCTCGGCGCTGCGGGCTGCGGTGCCGGCTCCTCGCTACGTACGTGGTACGTCGACTCTCTAACGAAAGTGTTCCCGGATGATAAGCCGGGCACGAACGAACGGTCCGGCAAAACCTGGCTGGTGGCCCGAAACGGCCACGTCAGCGTCCAGATCGCCCTGCGGGCGGACAAGGCGATTCCGCAACTCCGGGCCGAACTCAAGGCCCCCGAGAATTCAGGCCAGAAACTCACTGCCGAAGCGCGGTGGGTCGAGTACGTCCCCGTCGGCTCCAATCCGCCCAGAACACCCTACGACGAAGTCGTCCGCCCGGCTCCCAGCCTGTTCCCGGATCCGTTGATGGAGAAATGGCCGTTCGATCTGAAAGCGGCGGCCACGCAACCCGTGTGGATCACCGTCTATGCGCCCGCGGACGCGCCGCCCGGCGAGTATGACGGCGAGGTGACGTTCTTCGCCGGACAGAACCGCCTCAAGTCGGTGGATTTCGCGGTCCACGTCACTGCGGCAACCGTTCCGGCCGAACAGAAGCTGAAAGTCACCAACTGGTTCACGTTCACCGGAGAGCGCCTGCACAACCACTACGAAGTCGAAGACTACAGCGACAAATACTGGGAGATCCTCTACAACTTCGGGCGCGTGATGGCGGACCACAAGCAAAACGTCATCATCACGCCGATCATGCCGCTGACGAAGCCATCGATGGCGGGCGGGACCATGCGCTTCGATTTCTCGCTGCTCGACAAGTGGGTCGAAACGTTCCAGAAAGCCGGCGTGATCGGAACCATCGAGGGCAGGCACCTTCTTGGACGCGGCGGCGGCTACTACTCGCCGGTCGTCGTGCAGGCTTACGTCGTCGAGGGAGGCGAGATCGTGCAAAAAGGACTCGACCCCGACGATCCGCGCGCCGAACAATTCCTGAACACCTATCTGCCTGCGCTGTACGCCCACCTCAAAGAAAAGGGCCTGACGGACCACTACCTCCAGCATGTGCTCGACGAACCCCACGACCGCGAGGCGGCCATCTACAACCGCTACGCGAAAATCGTAAGGAAACACCTCCCTGGCGTCCCGACCATCGACGCCGTCGGATTGGAACAGGACATCAGCTTTTTCGAGGACGTCTGCGACATCTGGGTCCCGGTTCTCAGCAGCTTCGACCACCAGCTCGACAAAATGCGCGCCCACGTCGAGAAAGGCGGCAAGATGTGGTACTACACGTGTGTCAGTCCCCAGGGCCGCTACCTCAACCGCTTCACCGACCTGCCGCTCGTCAAGACCCAGCTTCTGCACTGGTTCAACTTCCGCTATGACCTCACCGGCTTCCTCCATTGGGGCGGCAACGCCTGGGGACCCCGTCCGTTCATGAATGTCCAGACCGTCATCAACCGCAACCGCACGCTGCTGCCGGCGGGCGACAACGCCATCGTGTATCCGAACGCCGAGAAGCTCTCCGTGCTCAGCTCGATTCGCCTCGAAGCGATGCGCGAGGGCATCGAGGATTACGAGCTGCTGGTGGCGCTGGCGGACAAAGATCAGGCGAAGGCGAAAGGGCTGGCGAAGACCGCCATCCCCAACATCAATGATTACATCCGCGACGTATCCGCTTTCAGGAACGTAAAGCGGCAACTCGTGGAAGCGTTCTAAAGGGGGAAGTAAGGTGATCAAGAGAGCCACTTTTGGTGCACTCCCGGTCGTTCTTGGACTCGCTCTGATCCTGTGCGGCTGTTCGACGCGCCCGGCGCTGGACTACTGGTTCGTGGACTCGCTGGTAAAGGTGTTTC
>DATIFQ010000294.1:0-2202 GCA_035455185.1 Bryobacteraceae bacterium
CCCGTAGCTTAGCTCGTCTTGCTCGTTCATGAAGACGGGCGTGACCCGGTAAGTGAACGCTCCGGAGAGCTCGGCGTTGCGCGGGAAATGCACCCAACGGAACTTCTGGATCGGCGATCGCAGCGTGGAGAAGCGGTTGGGGTCCGCCTGCCGGCCACCGTCCGGGAAGCATAGCCGGTTCTTCAGCGCATAGAATCGATCGCCTTCTGGCTCCTGATACTCGATCGCAAACCCGACGAAATTCGCGGGCGGCTTGCCCTTCTTCCAGTTCATGGCGACCAGGGTCATTCCGTCGCCACGATGAAGTTTCAGCGTGAACAGTGCACCGGCGTTGGTTCCGGTGACTTGAAAACCATCAGCCATGTGATCCTCCTTCTTGTCGCTTTCCAGCCTTGTCTTCACCGACAGGTCGGGCCGAGGGCCGCTGGTGAAATGCGGGGGGCGGCCCAGCGCAGCACCTCGCGGGCGGTGCTGAGGAGCCACTTCCGGGGAACACCTCCCCGGCGGTCTCTGGTTGTTGGTGAATCCAGCCGTGGGTTTGTTTCAATGAAAAAGGGTCAAATCGCCACTTGACAGGGCAGCGGCAACGAGTCACAGGTTCACGACCTCGACTACCTGCCGGAGTGCGATGTCTTGCCGTGCCTGCTACTCGTTCCTCAGCGAGACCACGGGGTCCACGCGCATGGCACGCAAGGCCGGCAGGTAGCTGGCAAGCGCGGCCACCAGCACGAGGAAGGTCGCCGCGGACGCGAATGTGAGCGGATCGGAAGCGCTGACGTTCACCAGCATTCCGCCGACGATGCGCGCCGCCGCCAGGGCGATGACGCTTCCGGCAAGCAGTCCCGGGACGGTCAATCGAAGGCCTTCCCTCAGCACCAGCCCGAGCACGTCGGATGGCTGGGCGCCCAGCGCCATCCGGATTCCCATCTCCTGCGTGCGCTGACTCACGGCGTAGCTCATGACGCTGTACAGGCCGACGGCCGCCAGCAGCAGCGAGATCCCGCCGATCACACCCAACAGGCTGGCCGCCGTGCGCTGCGCGAATAGTGAGCCGGTTGTGGCGTCGGACAACAACCTTGTAGTGAAAATTGCGTCCTGATTGAGCGCCAAGGCCTCCCGGCGCAGGACAGGGGTCATCAGTAGCGGGTCGCCGGCGGACTTGATGAAGACCGAGAAATTGAGACCGGGCGCGAACCATTGGCGGAATGGAATGTAGAAGAAGGGAGTCGGGCCCTCGATCGGCGTGTGATATTTGCTGTCTTTGACCAGCCCAACCACCGTTGCCTGGTTGCCTTCGCAATCGATCTTGCGGCCGATAGGGTTTCTGCCCTGAAAGAACCGTTTGGCGAAGGTTTCATTGACGATGATCACCATGGGCGCCCCCTCCGCATCGCGCTCGGTGAAGTCGCGGCCTTCGAGCATCCGGATGCCGAGCAGGTTGAAGTAGCCGGGCGGAACCGTGGCGCGATGGATCATCATCTGCTCATCGCGCGCGGGAGTATATCCCTCAACGTCGAGTTGGTGCCAGGGCGTGGAACCGGCCCCGGAAGCGGTGGACATCGGGATCACGTCTGAGTATGTTACGCCGACTAAGCCCGGCGTCGACTCTAACCGCTCGCGGAGGTTCCGGCAGAAATCCCGCTGCTCCCGCGCGGAGTAGCCCGCGTAGGAGAGATAGAACTGAGACACGGAAATATTGGTCCGGTCAAAACCCGGCTCGATGCCGCTGGCGTTCTTGAAACTCCGGTAGAAGAGCCCTGCGCCGATCAGAGCCACCATAACCAGCGCCATTTCGCCGACCACGAGCAGGCCGCGCAGGCGGTGCGAGCCGGAACCGGCGCCCCCGCTTCGGCCGCCCTCTTTGAGGGTTTCATTCAGGTCGGAGCGGGCGGTGAGCAGAGCCGGCACCGTGCCGGACAGCAAAGTCGCGACGACAGCAATCAGCAGCGTGAAACCGAGGGTCGGCAGGCTTAATCCACCGCCGAAATCCAACGGAACGTCAGCGACGGGAATCATGAACGAGAGCAACTGCCCCATCCACAAAACCAGCGTCACCCCAACCACCATGCCGCCCGCGGCGAGCAGCAGCGTTTCGATCAGGAGCTGCCTCGTGAGGCGGGAACGCTGGGCCCCTAGCGCCAGCCGGATACTGAACTCCTTCTGGCGGGATACTGCGCGGGCGAGCAGCAGGTTGGCGACGTT
>DATIFQ010000295.1:0-5546 GCA_035455185.1 Bryobacteraceae bacterium
GGCAGTCCTGAAGCAAGGCTACGAGATCACCGAAGACGCCGAAGGCGCACGTTGGGTGCGCGAGCAGATGGTAGCGCGCGCGCCGCATGGGTTCCGTACCGCCGACATGGTGATCCAGCGATGGATGTCGGACCGTCCGAGACCAGACCACGAAGACTCGCGCGAAAGAGTGAGCAACTACTATCGCTCGTTGTACGAAGCCACTGGGGACTGGGTGAAACAGTGGCCGTTGTACAGCGCGCCCTGGAGTCTTCGATTCCGAGCGCTGCGCGAGCTACCCGACGAATCGGCATCGGAGCTCGTCTCCGCAGGAGAAGGCCTGCTGAACGCGGAGATAAAGAACGCGTCCAACTACGGCGTGCCCCCGAGAATCGAAGTGGCTGAAGCGATGATCGAGCGATTTGTCCCGTCGTTCATCTTGAACAACGCGCGGTATAACCAGAAACAAGCGTTTTGGAAAATGCAACTCATTCGGGTACGGCGGGCTGTCGCCAGGGACGATGTTTCGGGGGCTGAGGCGGCTTTGAAAGAAATGGAGGCGGTACTCAAAAAGCGTGAGCCCGAGGACCCGCAGATGTTTTGGCTCAGTCGGCCTCATATGGTTGACGCCTATCTCGCGGCGCGCGAGTTGGCGAAGGCGAAGACGGTGCTCGCAACGATGAGCGATTGGCTCGCCGCCCACAAGGCTGCACCGGAGGATGGCGCTGCGATACGTTCGTACGCACAGCGCGAAGCCGACTACTGGCAGCGCATCGGATTTGGCTGGACGAGAGTGAAACGCGCACTGCCGGCGTTCAAGCTGACGGACCTGAAGGGCAAGCAGTGGACAATCAAAGACTTCGAGGGTAGGCGCACGTTCATGAACTTTTGGGCGACCTGGTGCGGGCCGTGCCGTGCCGAGCTGCCGCACGTACAGAAGTTGTATTTGCGCTTGAAGGATCGCTCCGACGTGCAAGTAGTGACGCTGAACGTGGACGAAGATCAGAGCGTGATCGGACCGTTCATGAGCCGGGAGGCCTTTGCCTTCCCCGTCGTACCTGCGCGGGCGTTTGCACAGGATGAGTTGGGCATTCAAGGCTATCCGACGTCGTGGATCGTGAACACGGAAGGCGTGGTGGAGCTGGAGCAAAGTGGCTTTGCTGCGGAAGGAGATAAGTGGCTCGATGACGTCGTCGCCAGACTCTCGGCCAGGTAACCCCACTATTCTGAACACCGGTCGGCGACGAGTATGCGCTCGACCGTGGGCGCTGAGGAAGTCCGAACTCCCTCCACCCTCACAACTCCGGTCACAATCCATCTCAAATTCATTAACTCACTCTTTCGGAATGACTTATATCCGGGTCACGCCACCGCATCACCCCAGGATTGCGATCCCGCTCCTTAACATTGACACGGGAGGCAAACGGCGGCCACCCACTTTCCTTCCCCCGGGACCCGAGGTTTTCCGATGGCCCCGAAGTGTCTGATTCCGGGATTGGCTTTGTTCAGTCAACGGTCCCCGGCAGGACCGGCCCCGGTCCGGAGGACCTTCGGAAAGAAACTCCGCTGGTCGAAGATCGCTTGTTGGATCCGGTGGCGGCGCGGCGCGAAACGTCTCAATCCTCCACGATCGCACGGATCGTTTCCGGGGCGTTGCCTTCGAGCCGGTTGTTCACGAAGATGAACGCCTCGATACGGTGCTCGCGGGCCCGGCGGATCAGCTCTCGCAGCGCCTCGCGCGTTTGCGGCAGCGGCTCCTGCACCCGGTCGTACGGCGTAAAGAGCTCCACCGCCTTCGCGTACGCCCGCCCGCGCCGCAGCAGCGCCCGGCATACCGTGAAGTCGCTCGTGAAAATGCCCGGAACCGCGAGTTGCGCTCCGACGCCCGGCATACGGTCCCAGGCGTTCAGTACATGTGCGACGTTGTGCGCGCGAAGGCAGCCGAGATACTCCGGTCCCAGATACTCCGGGTTTCGGATCTCGACTGAATACCGGAACCCCGCCGGCAGCGCTGCCAGAAACTGGTCCAGGTCCTCAACGAACCGTTGCGCGGTCTCGTAGTTTTTCTGGGAAAACGTACCGAACTCGAAGATCAACGCCGAAAGCTGGCTCCGGTACGGCTCCAGCGGACGGAGGAAGGCGTCTTCGAGAAGGTGGGTGTCAAGAAACGTGGGATTCTCAAGACCCGCGCGCGCCCCGTACCGAGCGTGATCCGGGAACACCTTCACCGTGACCTCCTCCGGGACCTTGAGGGCATAGCGCAGCTCCGCCGGCGCCGAGAGAAAGAGCTTCCGCCAGTACTCCTCCGAAGGGAACTGGTAGAACGAAAAGTCGCCGCAGACGATCGGGAACGTCTCGGCGTACTCCTTCAGGCACTCGGCTTCGAAAGCTCGCTTCGAGAAACGTCCGCGGGTCAGGTATCGTTCCCGCGTGTAGATCTGCCCGAGCCAGCCTTCGTATTTCCACGAGCTCGTGCCAAGCCACACGTGCTCCGATGCCAGCCGGCGCAGCTTCTCCGCCAAGCCAGCACGATCGAAAGAAGCAGGCGTGTCAAATAGTGGAAAGCCTGACATGAGAAACTCCTTATACGCCCATGCTGACCCCGCGGCAACAAAGCATCTACGACTTCATCCTCGATTATCGCCGCCGCAACGGCTGCACTCCATCGATCCCCGAGATCCAGCGGGAATTCGGCATCCGGAGTCCGAACGGCGTCGCCGGCCATCTTCTCGCCTTGCAGGCAAAGGGGCTGATCCGGCGCGCCACGCGCGGATCGAGGAAGATCGACGTCACCGGACCGTTCGACTCGCGGAAGTCTCCGGTGCACAGTGGTCCGCGCGGTAGTCCGGCGTGTAGTCTAGAAAGCATGAGCGAACTGGCCGAACTTCTGGAACGCTTCCGGCGCGGCGCCGAACTGATCGCCGTCGCCATCACTGGGGCTGCGGGAGCCGAGCTGGACTACTCGCCCGCACCCGGCCGGTGGAGCATCCGGCAGATCCTCTGCCACCTCGCCGACAGCGAAATTGTCGTGGCCGACCGCTTCCGCCGCATCATCGCCGAAGAGAACCCGACGATCATCTCGTACGACCAGGACGCTTGGTCGAGGAACCTCGACTACAACCGGCGCAAGATCTCCCAGGCTCTCGAAACCTTCCGCCGCACGCGCGCGGAGAACTACGAGCTTCTGAAGCCGCTGCCACCCGAGACGTGGGAGCGAATCGGCACGCACTCCGAACACGGCAAGGTCACGCTGCTCGACCTCCTTCGCATCTATGCCGAACACGCGGAAGGCCATTCTCTCCAGCTCCGCGAGATTCGGGAACAGTACAAGGTGTTCAAGGCCAGGAGTTGAACGCCGGCACCTACTGCATGATCGGATCAATCCTGCCCGTCAGTGTCACATCGCCCGTCGCCACCCACTCGAGGGCACGGGCGAACGTCGTCAGGAAGCCCCACGTGTTGATCGCACGAAGGTCGTGGCCGTTGGTTGTGTGAAACACGCGTCCCTTTCCGAAGGAGACCGTCCACGCGATCGGCTCGTCCTTGCCCGTGCCGCGCTTGGCCGGGTCGCTGTAGGCGGTCATGATCACCCGGATGCCCGGCATGTGGGCCATCTTGTGATACAGCTCGTCGTCGATCAGGTAGTCGGGGCCGAGGCCGCGCGTGATCGGGTGATCGGGATCCGCGAACTTGACGCGGAATTCGTGCCGCGCCGAGTGGCCGATGTTGGCCGGCTCCCAGGTGGTTCCGATCATTTCCTTGTATGCTTTCCACTCGGCGTCGGGCTTCGTGGACCACTGGAAACGTCCCTTCGCGTCCTGTTCCATCCCGAGGAACGCGCCGTAGGAGACGCCATGGAAAGCGACCATTCCACCGCCCGCGCGCAGGAAATCCTCGAGCGCCTTCTCGGGCTCCGCACCCCAGCGCGGTCCGTTGTAATTCAGAATGACTGCCTGGTAGGGGGCGAGCATTGAGGCGGAGAGCGTCTTCGGGGCGTCGAGTACCGTCACTTCGAAACGTCCGGTGCTCTCGAGCACGCGCTTGAGAAATGGCGTGGTCTTCGTCCAGTCGTGGTATGGCAGATCGGTTTGGCCGGTGATGACGAGCACACGCAGCCGGCTGCGCTCGGATTGGACGGCCTTTGTTCCGGCCAATGCGCTCAAGGAGGCGAGAAACGTTCTGCGTCTCATTGCGTCTATCTCCCGTACATGAAAACTCGACAAGCCAGGAGACCTATCATACGCTGGAAGACAAGCCACAAGAATCTGGACCACTTTATGTATCGTATGTACCGTCTGTTCCTGATCGCATGGATTGCCGCAACTGCGTCCGCCGCCGCTCCGCCCGCCTGGGTCGAGCGGAGTAACCGGAACGCGAAGATCCTCCTGGACGTCCAGGCGCGCTTTGCGCCGGAGGCGGCTGCGCGCACTGGAGTCGAGGGAATCGACCGGGAGGTCGTCGATCTCAAAGCCGGGTTCCGTGAACGGAGCCGGGAAGCCACGCGCAAGGCGATCGGCGCGCTGCGCGAGAAGCTCGACGCCGAAACCGACGCCCGAGTCAGGCAGGACCTCGAGATTCTCATCCGGGCGGCGGAACTGGACGTCAAGGAGAGCGTCCTATCCGAGAAGTACACACTGCCGTACTTCGACGTGACCCGCTTTGTGTTCGGTGGCATCCGCAGCCTGCTTGACGACCAGATCGCAACAGATCGCCGTCCTGCCGCGCTCGTCCGGTTGCGGCGGTACGCTGGCATGGAGGAGGGCTACGCTCCGCTCGCGAAGCTTGCCGAGGAGCGCATCCGCGAGCGGTTGAGCCAGCCCGGTCTGCTTGCCCCCTTTAATGGAGAGATCGAGAAAAGTCTCGCCGATTCCCAGTTCCTGCTGGATGGCATCGAGCCGCTGTTCCGGAAATTCGGCGTCGATGACTACGAGGAACCCCTCGCGAAGCTGAAGACACAGATTGCCGCCTATCACGACTTCGTGTGTAGGGAGATCCTCCCGAAAGCCCGAACGGACTTTCGCCTGCCCGAGGAACTCTATGCGCTCTCGCTCGAACAGTACGGCAACGATATGCCGCCGGCTGCCCTCGCTCAGCGTGCACGGGGCGCGTTTCTCGAAATTCAGGGTCAAATGCAGGAGATCGCCGGTCAGGTTGCACGCGAACGGGAGTGGAGCTTCGCCGGCTATCGCGACGTGATCCGCGAGCTGAAGAAGAAGCAACTCGTCGGAGACGCCATCCTGCCGCATTACGAACAGCGGCTGGCGCAGATCGAGGAGATTGTCCGCCGCGAGAACCTCGTCACGCTACCCGGCCGTCCGGCCCGCATTCGGATCGCTTCGGCAGCGGAGAGCGCGGCGGTGCCCGCGCCGAACATGCGGCCACCGAGACTGATCGGCAATGCCGGTGAATCAGGCGAGTTCGTGCTACCGCTGAACGTGCCGGACACATCGGGAAAAATGAAATCCTTCGACGATTTCACCTTCGAGGCTGCGTCGTGGACCCTGACCGCCCACGAAGCACGCCCAGGCCACGAGATGCAATTCGCCTCAATCGTCGAACAGGGTGTG
>DATIFQ010000296.1:0-11271 GCA_035455185.1 Bryobacteraceae bacterium
CGAGGCGGTGAAAAGGAGACGCTTCGGGAAATCGTAAAAGGGATCGAATCCAATCCTGCCGTGCTCTCTCTCAAGAAACCGTTCGATCTCGGTGGTGGTAACAAGGCCATCGCACCAGAGGACTGGGCGGACGCACGTGCCTGGGAGCTAATCAAACAGATGGCGGCGTCGAAATAGTTGAGATCGCCCTGGAGCCAACGACAACTCGGCGGTGGGGGTCATCCGCTCTCGGGTAGCGGCTACCACGTCTCGATTTCTTTGCCATATACAGACCGAAATTTGGCACGCCCAATATTCCCCGGACCGGGTTTTGCCGCACTCGTCAACAAGCATCCGTCGAGCACGCCGCTAAGGGGCTTACCTCCTGGACGCAGTTCGTCTCGATGCTGTTTTGCCAACGCGGTCGCGCCGACTCCATGGGCGAGTTCTGCACCGGATTGCCCTGCTGTCTGGGGCCGCTTGGTGCATTTGGGCATCGCCAAGGCGCCCGGCCATTCGACGCTGTCCTATGCCAACGAACACCGCGCCACCGATAATCCGCAGTACTGCCGATAGACTCGGAGCTCCTACCGCCCCACCTCCACCACCCTCACCGACGCGGGATCGAGCGTCTCCGTTCGCTCCACCGCCGCACCCTTGAGGCCGAACCTCGATGGCTCCACGCGGTAGCGAAAGGTGACCTCCTGATCGCCATAATTCGCGAAGAAGGCCGCCAGGCTGCCGTCCTCCGCCTCCCACAAGCGCCCTTCCGCCACCGGCGCCGACCCACGATGCTTTTTGTTCCACCCGAATACGTCTTCGGTGAACGTGGTCACCGTATCCAACGGCTCCACCGGCTCCAGAAGCTGCCCGTACGTCAGATACTTTCCGTAACTCGCTCTCACCCGCGCGCATTCCTTCAAGTACCGCACCTTTTCCTGGTGCTTCCCGTCGAACATCCGCAGGTTCATCCAGCCGTTCTGCCGGCCATCGATCAACGCCTGCCCCTGCCCGAACCGGAAGAACGTGTCGCTCTGCTCGTAATCGCACGGACTCCCGAAGAACAAGGTGTACCCGCTGTAAACCACCTGTATCAGCGGAATCTGCCAGTCCGTCGGCTGCGCCCATGTCAGGTTCGCGTCCACCAGGTCGAGGAACACTTCATCGGCGCCCTCGCTCGTGATCGTCACCTCGCGGCCCGCCCGCTCGGCCACGTTCTTCACCTTCCGCAGAAGCTCCCGGTTCCCGTCCACCCAGTACCGCCCACCGCCCAGCGGATGCCCGTGCGCACGGCTGAAACACATCTCGTGCTCCATTGCCGAGATCTGGTCCACGTACACCCCGTTCACGCCCTCCTCGTTGACCAGCCGCTCCACCAGCCGCGCGATCGTCCCCTGCCAGAAAAGCTGCGACGGGCACATCCCCAGCAGCCGCCCCGCCGCCTCCGAGTACAAATGAGGCCGGAACCCGCCCGCCTCATCGACAATCGCGTGCGGCGCGAACTTCTCCCAGTCCGCGATGTTCATGTCCGCGCTCGACCCATTGATGTACGGCATCACCAGAACGCCCCGTGCGACCAGTTCCTTCACCCGCTCCCGGAAACCGTTCTTCGCCGGCAGAAAGTGCGGATACAAATTGTCGAACCGCGTCTGGTGCCAGTTGTACCAGTGGATCGCGGTCGGCACGCCCATTAGTTCCTGAGCCGCCACCAGCGGCGCGTCCAGCTCCTTCGGATCCGCCTGCGCGCCCTTCGCCGCACTCTGGTCCTGCACCCACTCGGCCATGTTCGTCGAGGGAGCCTCGCCCTTCGGAGGATCTTTCCAGAGCCAGCTCTCGCATACCCAGAACGCGGCGTTCTTCATGAGCGCCGGCACGCGCCGCTGCGACAGCTTTCCCGCGCCTGCCCACTTCTGCTTCAGCGCCCACTCGCGATAGCGGTGCGCCGCTGCCACCCACGACCCCTGGTACACACCGAACTCCACCGGATACGTGTCCGGCCAATCCGATCCCGCCTCGCTCAAGTTCTCCGGATGATGGATCACCGACGTCTGCTTCCCCGGCTCGATGTCGAAATTCTTCGCCTGCCCGTCCGGGTCGCGCGTGCCGAGATAGACGGAATCCCGCCCCCGGCTCAGCGCGCAGAACTGCATCGGCCAGCCGCCGGAGGGATGGCGCCCCTGCACCCGCTCGTTCCACTTCCGCAGAAGCTGGCCGCCTTCGCCGAACGTCGGACGCGCGACGTCGTACTCACCCGGGGCGGGGAAGCCGTTCACCAGCGGGAACGCGACACGCGTCAGTCCCCAGTAGTCGCTGTGGTTCTCGACGAAGATCCGCCATTGGGCGATACCAGAGTCCGGCGGCAGGTCCACCGTCACGCGTACAGTCAGCGCTTTGTCTTCGAGCCACCAACGCAGGTCGTTCCACTCCATCACCGCCCGCTTCACGCCGCCGGGCAGCGTCTCGATGCGAGCGAACGTGCACGGCTTGTAGTTGTTGTTCGCCGCGCGCGTCAGCGTGCCTCGTCCGAGCGTCGCCTCCCACAGTAGGCGCTTCCCCTCGACGGCCTGGATGTGGTTCCGCCCCGTCTTCAGGTCCACCATTGCCTTCAGGCCCATCCCGCCGGACTCAAACTCCAGCCGCACATGATTGTTCGCCAGCACCAACCCTTCCGGCGCCTGCGCGAACGCAACCGAAGCGCACAGTAACAGTCCAGTCAGTCGAATCATAGCCGTCCGATTCTATCCGGAAATCGCTGTCACCGCGCGGGTGGAGCAGGTCATCGCTTTCCGTGGCCTGCTATAAAACCGCTCCCTCGTTGTATAATCAGTAAAACCGGGGGGCAAACTGGGAGTCCCTTTTTCCAGATCGGCGCAACGCGCGCACGCGTGCCATTCCGCGCCGCTGTGGACGGCTCGCCAAGACCATACCCGGCCGGCATCAGCAGATCTATCCATTGGGCCAACAATGGGGCGAAAACCGGCATGAAGAGAGCGGCAGCGGTTCTTCTGATTTCAATCGGCCCATGGCTCGAGTTTCCCGCCGTCGTGAGCGCGCAAGCGGAGGCGGTCGCCCAGGGAGTCGTCGTGGCGGAGGCAGACCACTCGCTACTTCCGGCGGCGGCGCTTGTGCTCGAAGGCGCGGCGCTTCCCCAACCATTGGGAGCGACGACAGGGACCGACGGGCGTTTTCGGTTTGCACGACTGACTCCGGGTGACTATTCCTTGACAGTCACCCATGATGGTTTCCGGGAGCAACGGTACCGGCTGACTCTCCGACCTCATGAGGTCCAGGATCGAACCCTCGAGATGGCTCTGCGCCCCGTCGAGGAAACCGTTCAGGTTGTCTCGGAGGCGAATCCGTTACCCTCTGTTCACTCGCCGAACTCGACGTTTCTCGCGCCGGACCGGTTGTTACTGCTGCCTCTGACCCAGCGCACCAACTTGCCCGACGTGATCCTCCAGGCGGCGCCGGGAATGATCCGCGGCCACGACGACTTCGTTCACATCCGTGGCCACGAAGTCGCTCTCAGTCCTTTCATCAATGGGGTCTCATTCTGGGAGAACCCGCACATGGTCTTCTCGCCCGGCCTGGGCGCCGACTACATCGAATCCGTGAACGTCATGACCGGCAGCTTCTCCGCCGAATACGGGAACCGTTTTGGAGGCGTGCTGGACGTCGTCACGAAATCCGGCTTTACGGCGGATAATCACGGCTCGGTCACACTCGGCGCTGGAACGGCACTGCGGCACAACGCCTCTCTCGAGTTTGGCGGCCACACGAAGCGCTTCGGCTATTACCTGAACGCCGCCGCCTTCGAGTCCGCGAGGTTTCTCAGCCCGCCCGAACCGAATGCCATGCATGATGCCGGGCGGGGCACGCGCGCCTTTGCGCAGCTTGATTTCAATGCCAATGACCGCAACGTCCTCAGACTGACCCTGATGGGCGACGGCGCCGATTTCGAGCTTCCCAAAACACTGCTCGATGCCCAAATGAGGCCCGACTTTGACAACTTCCAGCGCACGCGCTCGCAGTCGGCCATCCTGTCGTGGGACCACATTCGTTCCGCGGACACACTGATTCACATGGCCCTCTATCAGAGGTATTCCCGTGTCCGTGCGTTGCCGAATGCCGATCCCTACGGCGCGAAACTGGACTCTACGCGCACGCTCAACACCAACGGGATCAAAACCGACTACTCGCGCTTCTTCCGCGGCCATGCATTGAAAGCTGGTGTGGACTTGGTCCTCCTGCGGCCCGAGGAAGCCTTCGGCTACTTGAGCCAGCCCTGGATCACCTTCACGCATCTTCCGGACGTCAGCCAGGATCACATTCACTTCCGCGGCCCCGACATGGGACCGGGCATCCCGAGACCGGTCTTGTTCCGGCAGGAAAAGACCGGTGGGCAAGCTAGCGTGTACCTTCAGGACAAAATCAGGCTGACGCGCGGCCTGAGCGCCGACGTCGGTTTGCGCTTCGACCGGCACAGCCTGGCTATCTCGGATTCCCACTTCAGCCCCCGGCTGAACCTTGGGTATGCGTTTCGCTCCGGGACGGTGCTCTATGGGTCTTACAACCACTACTTTGTACCGCCGCCCGTGGAAAACGTCCTCGCCAGCAGCGCTGGGCTGACGAGTCTCATCTCCGAGATCGCGACTCCCTTGCCTCCCCTCCGCCCGGTGATCGAGAACCAGTTTGAGTTGGGCGTGGTGCAGCCCGTTGCGCAGCGGTTGCGGGTCGGGGTCACCGGCTACTACCGCATCAGCAACAACGCGGTGCACACGGTCCTGTTCCCGGATTCCAGATTCTACGCCTACGCCAATTTCGATAAGGGGAAGGCCTACGGGATGGAGGTCAAGGCGGAGGCGCCCATGGTCCGCGCCCTGGGACTCTCTGGCTACTTCAACTACGCTCTCGGGCGCGTCTGGTTCTACAACCCCGTGACCGCCGGCTTCATCACGGAGGCCGAGCACCTCAGTGAAACGAACCGCTTTCTGGCCCCGATGGATCAGACGCACACGCTGACTTCCGGTATCAACTACCACAACCGGCGGCTGGGACTTTGGACCTCAATGGCCTTCGAATACGGCAGCGGAACTCCCGGCTCCCACGGGGGCGGCGACCACGAAGACGCAGGGGATGAGGCGGATCACGAACATGCGCCGGTACCGGGAGGATGCGACGTGCGCTGTCCCGAGCACTTCACTCAGAATCTGTCGGTCGGCTGGGATGCCGTCCGAAAACGCGAACGGCCGCATCTGACTCTCCAGTTCAACATCGAGAACCTGACCAACAACGTTTACCTGATTTCGAAAGAGAGCACCTTTGTTCAGGGCCAGTACTCGATCCCGCGCCTCTTCTCGGGCTCCCTCAAGCTCCGCTTCTAATTCGGGCGACCGTTCCCGCCCTCTTGTCCCGGCTTCTTCGACGACGCTGTTGTCTACGACGCGGACCGCTTCCCCGGCTACGAGCGCTTTCAGCAAGGGGCGCTGCTGTCCAAGGGGAACAACCTGAGGAACGATCTCGAAACCATCGACGAATACGGCTGGCGCAACTTCGGCGACACCTGGGCCAAGAATGAAACCGACAAATCCGGCAACCCGCACGAAGGACAGCCGGTGGTGAACCATTACACCTAAAATGCGATCTTGGCTACGGGATGCTCTCCAGAGCCTCCGCACGCTCGGTCGCGAGTGGTGGGATTTCGCCGAAGCGGCCCTTCGCCACGAGAGCGACATCGACGTCTACCATTCGTTGAACGAGACAGGCTCGCCTGCCGTGTACGTTGGCGGCAAGTTCACCCACACCTCGCAGGTTCCTTTCTGCCTCTATTTCTTCCGCTCGACGACCCACTCGCAATGCGAGTCGCCACGCAGCATATTCTTGGTGAGTCTGAACGTAAAATTTGGGTTCAAACTTTCGGCGGCTCCATCACCCCATCTTTGATGCCCTACGCCGCAGGTATCAAAGTCAACGCCTTGCTCCTTCCACCTCTTGTGCCAAGGACACTGAGTAGTCTTTCCCACACATCTGTCTTTGGTAGCTTCAACTACCTCGAACACAAACTCCGGCCCCATTGACGCTTTAGCAAGGAGATGTGTAACCCGTTCGACATCTTCGGCGTTCTCAGTGGCTAATCCGACGGTATCAGCAAATTCCTTTGCTCCCTTTCCTGCTTCATACCAGAGCGACCCATTGAACTCCTCAAATTTCTTCTGTCCTACAGCCTGCTTCAAGGCTTTAGAAATGGCAATATATGCGCCGGTCAATCCTTTCGTTGCCATCTCCCATCTCGTTTTCTCAGGAATCGTTTCTATTTTGTCAGGCATTGGGCTTTCTCCTTCTGGATCTGTTTCGAAAATGGATTCGACCAGACCGGCCAGCCTGCAGAGTCTCTGACCAGTTGGCTTCATTGTACTCCACCGTCCATGCTGATGCTCTCTGCTTCCGGTTGGTCATCCGGAGGTAATCCGCTTCATCCGTCACACGGAACCGCCCGGAGACTAGCGTCTTGGCTTTTTCACGCGGCCGACTGGCGACGAATCTGCCGTTGTTGCCTAGCCGCCTCCAGCTTTCGATCCCTGGCGGCGTGGATCTCCTACTGACGCCCGGCGAGCATGTCCTTCGGCGTGATGTAGCCGATCGCACTGTTCAGGCGGACGTTACTGTAATGCTCGGCGTAGCCCTCCACCAGACGCTCCAAGATTATCTCGATGTCCGCCTCGGTCATCGACTCTCGCAGATCCCAGTTGACGATGTATCGGCTGCAGCCGTCCAGAATGCTGCAGACGCCTCCTTAGGATGGCAACTTTCTCTTCCGGCGTGTAGTGCTTCCGCTGCTTCTTCATGCGTTCGCTCCATTATCTTAACGGGGGAACGCTTCTCCATTTCCAGCTGAACCGGAACCAGACCCCTGGACGCGCGACGTCGTACGCGCCCGGGGCTGTAAGACAAAAATCAGTCGACAATGATGATGATCGGCGGCATTTCAGCGGCCCTCCTTTCGCCTCCGTAACTCATGCACTTTGCAGTGACCTGACTCCAGGCCCACAACTTCTATCGGCAAGACAGGGGGGCGCTCTTTAGCGCACTGTGGATGATGTAAACCTTCCGCCACTCTCGTGCGTCAATCTAAAATTAGCTATGCCGTTGAACTCTCTATCCCGATCGGCCCTCCCGGCCGTCTACCTTCTTTTTCTGGCTGTATCTGCTTGCAGTGGTGGAACTTCCTTGATGGATCGGCTACCGCTGGAGATTCTCGGTGAGCGGCCCGGCCGCAACGAGGCGGGCCTCGCGCCTTCGCTCGCCTACGCCTCATACATCGGTGGTACCGGGACTGACGTCGTCACCGCAGTCGCAGCGGATGCCGATGGATTTCTGTGGGTCGCCGGCTATACCACGTCGACAGACCTCCCGGTCACCGCAACAGCCGTGGCCGCTGCGTCCAAAGGTGGCCGTGACGCGTTCGTGATCAAACTCGATCCGCGCGCAAGCGGCCTGTCCTCGCTTGTCTATGCGACTTACCTCGGCGGCGCCGGTGACGAGGAGCCCGTCGCGATGGTGGTCCGTGGAAACATGGTTTTCCTCGCGGGATCAACCTCATCGACAGACTTTCCCACCGCCGGCAATCGTTACAAGGACACCAACAGTGGCAGGCGGGACAGCTTTGTGGTGAAGATCAACACCGCTGTCGGCGGAACGGCGGGCCTTTTGTACTCCAGCTATGTCGGTGGCGAGAACTACGAGTATGCGTACGGCCTGGCAGTTGACAGCAACGAACGCATGTACGTCACGGGTTACACTACCTCCACGACCAGTTTCCCCGTCACCGCGAATCCGCTCCAGGCATCGAACCGCGGCGGGTACGAAGCGTTCCTCTATGTCATCGACCCAAACCTCGGAACCGGCAGCTCGCTCGTCTACTCCACCTACTTCGGGGGCAGCAGCACCGACATCGCTACCGGCATCGCGCTCGACGCCTCAGGCAAGGTCTATCTCACCGGGCAGACCATGTCGGACAACTTTCCGGTGACCGGTGCTGCCTACCAGACCGGCTACCACGGTAAAGGCGATATCTTCATCACGCGGCTCGACCTGACAAAATCCGGCCTTGCGGGCCTCGATTACTCGACCTACTTCGGGGGCGGAAACTTCGAGACTGCCTACGGTATCGCCATCGATCCGGCCGGGAACGTTTGCCTCACGGGCTATACGATGTCGTCAGACTTTCCGGTCACGCCCACCGCGTACCAGCAAAGCTTCGGTGGCCTCGCCGATGTCTTCGTCGCGAAGTTCGATTTCACCGCTGCGCCCGGAACCATGCTCTACTCGACCTATTTGGGAGGCGTCGGCGCCGACATCGCCTATGCGCTCTCGGTCGGTGCGGCGGGCCGCATCTACGTCACCGGATACGCGTACTCCGGCGGCTTTCCCTCCGCTGGCCCGCCGCTTCAGGAGGGCAGCTCGGGTATAAACGGTGCTTTCCTCTCGGCAGTGGACACATCGGCCTCGGACGCGGCGTCGCTGCTCTTGTCGACGCATTTCGGGGACGGGGGCACGGTGGGCTATGGCCTGGCGGCGGATGGCGCCGGCAGTTTGCACGTCGCCGGCCTCACGATCTCGACCGCGCTGCCGGTCACGGAAGGCGCTCTTTCCACCGTGCCGCGCGGCGCAACGGACGGCTTCGTGATGAAAGTGGACCTCTCGGAGGGTCAGCCTCTGGGCGTTCTCTCGCGGAACCAGAGCGCCGCCGCGCCCAGGACGCCCATGAGGGTCATCAGCGCGCCGAGGTAGACCGACCAGGGCCGGTACTTCATTTCGATCGTGTGCCGGCCCGCTTCGACCACGACGCCGCGAATCATCCCGTTCGCCTCGAAAATCTTCGCCGGCTTGCCGTCCACCGTCGCCCGCCAGCCCGGGAAATAGCTGTCTCCGACGAGCACCATGCCCCTGCACTTCAGGTCTGCTTCGACCGTAAGGCTCCCGCTCGTGCGCTTCAGCATCCGGACGGATTCGTCCCCATTGCAGGTCTCAAGCTGGGGCGGGGAACTGAGCAGGAAGACCCTCTTCCTGAGGTCGAAATTCCCGTCGTTGATGAAGCCGATCGCCTCGATGTTGTTGTGGGCCTGGACGGCTTCGTGCACAGCCCACGCCCGCGGAAACGCATCGGTGTTCCAGTACAGTTTCAAACCGCTTTTGGCTGTAAAAACCTCCTGCTGATTCGGCCCGGGTGGTTTCCGCGTGACCGAATAGTTCACCCCGAACATCTTCACAATACGGGCGTTGAATTGATCGAAGCGGACGAGGTTGACCGGTAGGCTGGCCAGGTAGCCGCCGTACTGGTCGATGCCATACCAGTCCCCGAAATTGAACGGGATCTCCTCGGTTGGCACTTCAAACCTGACGGGCCACGGCTGGGTTCGTAAGACCTGCGCGAGATCGGCGTTTTTCGTCAGTCCCTCCAAGTACCTCAAGTGCATTGGACGGCTTTTGTCGTCCCGGTTCGGCCAATAGTAGCCGCTGAAGTTATTGAGTTCGATCAGCATTAGCCCTGCGGTCAGAACGCACGCCGCCGTCTGTGAAAGCGCGCCGCGCCGCCATCCGTATAGGAGCATCGCGAAGAGCAGGGCTACAAAGGCGTTGACCACGAAGCGGTCGTCCCCCGGCGGTTTCTGCGCCAGGACCAACACGGCAAGGATCGTGAAGACGACAGCGCCGAAGACCGACAGGGCAATCCACATCCGGCGCTGCCACGGAGCGTGTTCCGAGCTCAGATAACTATCGATTCCATAAGCAACTAGGACAGCAATTCCAAAGTGAAAGATGAACACTGCCGTGGACACATTCCGGGCCTTCTCCACGGCCGGAATGATGGAATAGAGGATACCGTGAAACACGTTGTTCCGGCCGAGCGAGAACAGCAACCCGCCCGCCGCGATGGCTCCGAAGATCCTCACCGGCAGGGACTTCCAGGAGAGGGCCACTCCCAGTAGCGCCAGGGACAGGGCCACCAGCCCGATCGACGGGTCGGTGTGCCGGTGGTGGCCCGGGATCACGATGCCGAGCAGGGAAGTCGCGCGGAGCGAAAAAAAGTCGTGGACGTTGTACGGTATCGGGTCCTTCCAGCCAACCGCTTCGGATGACCCGACCCAGCGTTTGGCGAGCTTGCCGTACTCGTACGCCGGGAGGGTCTGCAGTCCGCTCGTGAGGAGAAAAAAGAGGACAAATATGGCGCCAAAACGCACCATTTTGACCTCAAAACGGCCGCTTTTGAGCACGAAAAACAGCCACACCGCACCCGCCGCGAGGGTGATGAAGATCGGAATCTGGTGGTGCCCGCTAAGCCACGCCACTCCGAGGAAGGTCCCCGAGAGGGCCGAGTTCGCCAGCGGCCGTTCGCCGCGGGTCGCCCGCAAGAGAAACAGAAACACGAGCGGCGCCCAGACGGCGCCGTTGAGCATCTGCGGCCAGTCCGTGGTTCCGATGTAACCGCCGAGGCCGAACGCCAGCCCCGCGATGATCGAGGCCGCCCTCGAGCGTTTCAAGTCGCGGCAAAGCCAGTAGCAGAACAGCGTGGCCATGAAGTGGATCAGCACGAAATACCAGTGCAGGTAAACCATCCGGATCCAACCGTTCCGCAGGGGTAGCAGGAACAGGATCCAGTTCAGGGGATAGGCGAGGCCGGGCTGTGCCTGCCCGATGAGCGACTGACCGCCCCACAAATAAGGATCCCATAGCGGAATGCGGCCGGCGTGAATCTCGCCGGCTTGAAACTGGAACCACGGGAGCACCTGATGGGCGAGGTCGGGGCTGCCTTCGAGCCACGTGTACTGGTTGGTAAGAACGATCTTCCAGAAGAATCCGGTACAAAGAAGGAATAAGATAGCAGGGCCGGTGAGATGCACCAGCCAGCGTGGTCGATCCCGATCGGTGTGGTGCTTTTCGCCGCCTCCATTGGCAGTCATCATAGGTTGCATTTCCGAGAAATCAGGGAGTCACCCGGCTAAGCCGCCGGCTCCGGCGAAGACACACAAGCGCGAAGGGGAGGGCGCAGAAGGAAGCGAGGGTCAAGGCTGCGCCGGCAGCAACAGAATGGGGCGCGTGGGAGACCACTACACGGCTCTCGCCCGCCGGCACCGGGATCCCTCTCAGCGCCCGATTCACTTCGACGATCCCGACGTCCCTGCCGTTTACTTCGGCGCGCCAACCGGGATAGAACAGTTCGCTGAGAACCAGTAAGCCCCTCCCATGAGCCTGGACTCTTAGCTGGATTGCTCTGGGTTCGTATCGTTCAAT
>DATIFQ010000297.1:0-7203 GCA_035455185.1 Bryobacteraceae bacterium
CCGAGTAGCCGTAGCCCGGCGCAAGCATGTGCCCGTCCACTCCGAACGGCTCAAGGTACTCGAAGAGGGCCTCAATCTCCTTCATGTCGGTCTCTTTGTAGACGGTCGTGTTCGTGCTGACTTTGAAGCCTACCGCTTTAGCAGCCTTCAGACCCTCGATCGCCTCCCGAAAGACACCCTCGCGCTCCACACAGATGTCATGCGTCTTCTCAAGCCCGTCCAGGTGGATGTTAAAGAAGAATCGGTCGTCCGGCTTGAACTCCGAAAGCCGCTTCTTGATGAACATTCCATTGGTGCAGAGGTAGATGTGACGGTTCCGCTCGAGCAAGCCGGCGGCCAGAGGACCGATCTCCGGGTACAGCAGGGGTTCTCCCCCACAGATAGAGACGACCGGCGCCCCACATTCGTCCGAGGCCGCAAGGCACTGATCCAGCGACAGTTTTCGAGTGATGGTCGACTCGTACTCGCGGATGCGCCCGCATCCTGTACAAGTGAGGTTACAGGCGTGCAACGGCTCAAGCATCAGCACCAGCGGAAACCGCTTCCGGATCATGGGGTGCGGCTTGCGCGCGCCGCCATTCGTCCCAGCATGGTGAATGATCCGAAAGGGATTGGACGATCCGTTTTGCGCAGAATTGTTCTTCTGCCACTCAGGCCGCGGGTGCACTTTGTTCCTGAAGATATAGCCGGCCATGCCGGCCGTCAGCGACAGCGGAAACCTCATATCCCCTCCTCGGACGGCGCACGCCATCCCCTTACAAATTCCGCCAGAGCCAGCAACGGGAACGACTGCCGGTACAGATGATAGGTGAGGTAAAACACCTTCGGAAACCCTGTACCGGTGGCCAGTTCCTCGTCCCAGTATCCGCCGCTGCGCTGGCTTTCAAGCAGGTACTCAATCCCGTTATTCACACTGAGGCTGCTGGAGTCACCGCTTGCAAGCAGCCCCAGGATTGCCCATGCCGTCTGCGATGCGGTACTGCGAGCGGCGGTGAAGCAGCAATTGTCGTATGACGCACAACTCTCGCCCCAGCCTCCGTCGGCGTTCTGAACCGAACGCAACCACTCCCCCGCGCGCAGGATATGAGCTTCCCGGTTGCTTTCGCCCGCCGCGCGCAAGCCGCGCAGCGCGAAGCACGTTCCGTAAATGTAGTTCACGCCCCAGCGCCCGTACCAGCTTCCGTCCTGTTCCTGCGTACGAATCAGGTAGTCGACGCCACGCCGGATCGCCGGTGACCCCGGATCCACGCCCCACGCGCACAGCGCCTCAATCACACGGCCGGTTATGTCCGGGCATGCCGGGTCCAGCATGGCGTTATGATCGGCAAAAGGCACCTCGCTTAGTGGCGTCCAGTCATTATCCACATCAAACGCCGCCCATCCGCCATCGCTTCCCTGCATCGCCAGCAGCCACCGCACCGCGCGTTCGGCCGAGGCCCTGCAATTCCGCGGATCGGCGCCGCGGGCATGGTGGAGCGCAAGTAATACCATGGCCGAGTCGTCGATGTCCGGGTAGAATTCGTTGGCGAATTCGAAGTACCAGCCGCTCGGCTCGATATCCGGCCGCTTCACCGACCAGTCGCCTTTGCGCCTGACCTCCTTCGACAGCAGCCAGTCACCGGTGGATGCGAGCTTTGACGCCGGCACGGCGCCCGCTTCCCCAAGCGCGAACGCTGCGATGGCGGTGTCCCACACCGGGGAGAAGCAAGGCTGAAAGAAGAACCGCTCGCCGTCGTTCACCATCAGCCGGTCGAATTGGCGCTGTGCCTCGGCCCGGTCCGGATGGTCCGGCCCGTAGCCGAGCAGGTCCATCGCCATAATTGCGTACATCATGGGCGGGTAGATCGCGGCCAGGCCGTCGGAATGGCGTGTACGCTCCACCATCCAGCGCTCGCACGCCCGAATGGCTCTGCGGCGCAGCCGCTTCGAGCCGTATCTTTCCCACCATTTGAGCGCACGGTCGGCGGCCAGGAACAGGCTTCTCCAGCTCACACACGATCCACCCCCGCAAAATCCCATGCTCGCGCCCGGAAGAAACAGTTCCTCGATCGTGAACCCGGCAGGTACCGGGCGCGTCGGATTGTGCGCGTGCACGATGGACAGCGGCACCACTATCGCCCGCGTCCACGAGGACATCCGGTAGAGGAACTTGCCCGGTAGCAAAATCATCTCAGGAGGGATCGACGGGCAGTTCTCCCGGGGATACAAGCCGAACAGGCTCAGGTTGATTTTGACGTAACTGTTCGCTGCCTGAAGTCCACCCAGCGACAGGATGCGTTCGCGCGCGGCCGACAGCGCCGGTCCGTCCGCGGGCACGCCTGCCAATTTAAGCGAAAAGTATGCTTTAACAGTCGCGCTGATTTCGGCCGGTCCCGCTGGGTAGATATTAAACCCGCCATCCGGCAATTGCCGGCTGAGGATTGACCGGACTGCTTTGTCGACCAGGCGCCGGGTCGGCGGATTCCACGTTCCATCCACCGGGGGATGCAGCCACAACTGGAGGAGGATGAAGTCCGACTCCAGGGTCGTATCAGCAGTCAGTTCCCCCAACCAGTAACCTTCAGGATTGCGCAAGCCGAGCAGATAGCGGGAGGTACGGGCAGCTGCGTCCGCCGCGCAGCTAACCAACCGATCACCCAGTTGAACGCCAGGACTCATAGTGCGCCGATGGAGACGAGTCGCCCAGCCTGCTGGGCAAGCTCGGCCGGAAGAGAAAATCGGACGTCTTCGTCCTTGATCTCGACCTCCTCCACCTCCGCGAAACCTCGCGCCTGAAGCGCCGAGACCAATTCCCGTACCAGATGTTCGGGGGCCGACGCGCCGGCGGTAACAGCGACTGTCTCCACGCCGCGAAACCATTCGGCTCTCAGTTCGGCCGCGTCGTCGAGCAAGTGGGCCAACACTCCGCTCTTCTGGCACACCTCCACGAGCCGCTTCGAATTTGAGCTGTTCCGGGATCCCACCACCAGCAGGAGCTGGCACATGGGAGCCACGGCCTTCACCGCCAGTTGCCGGTTCTCGGTGGCATAACAGATGTCCTGGGCCGGCGGTCCCTGAATGTCGGGGAACCGTTCCCGCAACCGCTCGATTACGTCCCGGGTCTCTTCGAGGCTGAGTGTGGTCTGAGTGAGGTAGGTGACCTTGGCGGGATCCGGCACGTGCAACCTGTCCACATCCTCAACGGTTTCCACTAGAATCGTCGCCTCCGGCGCCTCGCCAAGCGTACCGATCACCTCGTCGTGGTCCTTGTGGCCTATCAGCACCACCGTGTGACCTTGCCGAGCAAACCGGACCGCCTCCAAGTGGACCTTGGTCACCAAAGGGCATGTGGCGTCGATCACCTGGAGCTTTCGCTCGACAGCTTGGCTTCGGACTGCCGGAGAGACCCCGTGCGCGCTGAAAATGACCCGCTCTCCCTCAGGCACATCGTCGAGCTCCTCGACAAAGATGGCCCCCGCCGCCCGAAGTTCTTCTACTACGTGGCGGTTGTGAACGATCTCCTTCCGCACGTAAATTGGTGCTCCGTAAAGGCCGAGGGCGATTTTGACGACATCAATGGCCCTCACGACCCCTGCACAGAAGCCCCGAGGCGTTAAGAGCAGAATTCTTCGCACCGCGTTACTTTCCCCAGATTTGCTTGGCGGCATACTGAAGTCTCATTATAACAACTGGTTGGGGACACCGAGGACGGATGAGCATGAGGTTGATGCTTGCAGTGGCGCTACTTGGGACCACCGGAGTCTTTCCGGCGGAGATTGCACGGTGGGAGGCTGGACGAGCAGGCCAAGGAATTACGATCGAACAGGCAGAGGGCTCCAGATGGACCCTGCGGCAGGAGGGAGGCTCGACCGTTGCCGCCGTCGAACCATCCCGGGACTATTTCCGCAGAGCCGGTTACAGGATTCGGACTACCGTTTCCCTTTCCGACAGCGCGTGGTTGGTTCTGGAATATCTCGACAGAGGCTACGCCCTGGTCACCACCGCCCCGGGGGCGGCCCAGAGCCGGCAGCGGGGCGTGGCTCGCCTCAACACGGGGAAGTTTCGGCGGGCAGTCTTTCACTTCGAGAAGGCCGCTTTCGAGGACACGATCCGGGTTGAAGGCATCGAATTCCTCCGCTCGGCGTCCATCACGGACTTGGAGCCAACTAAAGACCCCATTCCGGATGCGCCGCCTGCGCTGTCGTTTGCGCGTCACTCCCAACGGGTCACTACTGCGGGCGCGGACGCGGCCACGCCGGACGGCCTCCCCGAAACACTGGCGACGATGCGCAATCTGCTACCGCTGGCAAAGGCGCTAGGATTCAACGGAATTGAAAGCTACGTGAAGTGGAACTTCATCGAGCGCGCGCCGGGGGTGTTTGACTGGAGCTTCTACGACGCCGTGGTGGACGAGGTTGAAAAGCACGGAATGCAGTGGTTTCCGCTCCTGATCGTCGGCTCGGCGTACACCTTACCGGAGTGGTTTTATGAATCACTGGACAACCGCGGTTTCGTCTGCCTGGAACATGGCAAGCGCGTTGACATCCAAACGATCTTTTGCGGCCATCAAGAGAGGTATGTGCGCCGGTTTCTCCAGGAATTCGGCCGACACTACGGCCCAAAGAAGGCGCTCCTCGGAGTCCGCCTCGGCCCAAGCGGGAATTACGGAGAAGCCCAGTACCCCGCCCGCGGTGACTGGGGCTACAAGGGCCGACCGATCCACACTCACATCGGCTACTGGGCAGGCGACGCTTGCGCCGCGCCGGCGTTCCAGAAGTGGCTTCGCTTGAAGTACGCCGGCATCCGCGATCTGAACCGTGCCTGGGGAGACTCCTACGAATCCTTCGAGCAGGTCAAGCCATTCCTTCCCGAAACGGCGGCCACCCTGCGAAAACGGATTGATTTCGCCGACTGGTACATGGGCTCGATGAGCAGTTGGTGTGAACTCTGGGCCAAGTGGGCGCGTGAGGCCATGCCCGGGACTGTAATCCACCAGTCGTCGGGCGGCTGGGGACCGATCGAAATCGGCACCGACTACACGCATCACGCTCGAACCATGGCCGAATTGAAAGGCGGCGTTCGTTTGACGAACGAGAGCGACAACTTCCCGCAGAATTTCGCGATTACCCGGATGGCCTCCTCCGCGGCTCGGTTCTACGGCGCCGCGCTTGGCTATGAGCCAGGGGGGTTCGGCAGCGCTCGTGGCGTGATGGCGCGCCTGTTCAACTGCGTCACCAACAACGGCGAACACCTGTTTTATTACCACCCAAACCTCTACTCGAACGACCAGGCCATCGGACGCTGGCTGGAACACGCTTCTCTGCTCGACCGGCGGGCGAAACCGGCTATCGACGTAGCGGCATTGTACCCCGACACAGCCATCAAACTCGACGACGAGGTCGTGCGTCACCTCTGGGCCTCCGCGTTCCTTTCCCGGGTCGAGGCGATGCGGTCGACGGCCGATTTCGATTACGTCAGCGAGCCGATGGTTACCGAAGGGGCGCTGGACCGCTACAAAGTGCTGCTGTTTCTGTGGGGTCACGTCACCGAAAAGCCGGTGCTGGATCACATCGCCAAGTGGGTCGATGAGGGCGGCGTATTGATTTACCCGGAGAGACCCCGCGGCCCCCTCCAAACTGTCGAGGGCGACCGGTTCGTCTGGAATCGCTGGCAGCGTGGAGAAACCGGCAAGGGACGCGTAATCCTCTTCCCCGGAGACCCGGAGCCCGGCCAGCCTTATGCCCGCTTCGTGCGCGATGAATTGCGCCGGCTCGGCAACCTCCGGCCGGAGGTCCGCCGCGCGGTGCGCTTGGAAAAGCCGGCTGACGTCTACTGGAGCGTCCTCGAAAACGGGCTGCTGCTGTTACTGAACTTCAGCGACGATGAGGCGACCGTACGGTTGGACAACGGCAAGACGCTCCACTTAGCTCCATATACGATTCGGACGATAGAGAAGGGCTGGTGACCGGACAGACAAGTCGAGTTGACTGGCCGTGATGCGATGGAACGTCGTCGTCGGCCGCGCCGTGGGATGCGGGCATGCACACCGCGTTGCAGTCGGCGCCCGCGAAGGCCCCTGCTACCAAAGGTGAACTATGAAAGCATACGCGACCTTCTCCCCGGAACCTGGTATCCACCTTGGGCTAGCCGCGACTGATCGCGGCCTCTCTGAGCTTTCCTTCGGCGAGGTCGGACTGGATCGCAACGACGATCACCCCGTCTTGCAAGAGGCCATCCGCCAGCTTACTGAGTATTTCCTCGGAGAACGCCAAGAGTTCAGCGTGCCGCTTGACCTCCACGGCACCCCGTTCCAGTTGCGTGTGTGGAATGCTCTGCTTGCGATCCCCTACGGCGAGACGCGGAACTATGCCGACCTCGCTCGCGCGGTCGGCTCCCCGAAAGGAGTCCGTGCAGTCGGCCGGGCAAACGGCGCGAATCCGGTCGCGATTATCGTGCCCTGTCACCGCGTAATCGCCTCCGACGGCACGCTCTGCGGCTACGGCGGTGGGCTGGAGATCAAGCGAAAGCTGCTGGAGTTGGAGCGAACCGGCGTGAAACAATGAGGGCATGCGTTTCGTGCGTGTTCTGATTCTCTCATTCCTCCTGCTTTCCTCCCTAAGCGCCCAAGTGTTCTCACCGAAAGTACTTCGAAAGGGCCAGGTGGATGCGAGCGACCTCAAATCCCTTGTCGCCGGCATCTACGCACAGGCCGGAGCGCAGACCGATCGCGAGAAAGCGGAGGCCATCTGGCGCTTCTTCCTCACCGACGGCCGCTTCGTGAAGCCCGGCTTCTGGTACCACATCGCCGGGTGGGCATACGAAGAGCCCGTGGGCGAGGTGCTCGACCCGGTGAAGCTGATGAACAGCTACGGCTTTGGGCTTTGCTACCAGATCGCGCCGCTGCTTGAAGCGGCCTTTGAAGCCGGCGGTTTTCCCGACTCCCGCGTCTGGTTCCTTACCGGCCACACCGTCACCGAGGTCTTCTACGACGGCGCTTATCACTACTACGACTCCGACATGCTCGGCTACAACCCCGTCGGCAAAGGTGACCCGAAAAAGCTGCCCGTCGCCTCGGTTCACCAGATCGAGCGCGACGGCGGAATCATGCTTGGCAAGCTGAAGTCACCCACCGAGGCCGACAAGTCGCAAGTAGACGATCCCTGGTACCCGGCAGACGTCAAAGAAGCCGCCATGGAAGGTCTCGCTGAACTTTTTACGACAACT
>DATIFQ010000298.1:0-9354 GCA_035455185.1 Bryobacteraceae bacterium
ATATGACGCTTTCACCACCGGCGATTCCGCGAATGCCGGACCTTCAAGTGACACCGCACATCGGCGGCAAGTATGCTGCCTTTCTCACGGAGGCCCGCGCGCAGATGCCCGAGAACGAGGCGTTGAAGCTGGAACTTCACGCTCAGTTCGGCCTGGCCGACAGGAACCGCTACAACCTGGAGGTATTCCTTTCGATCGCGGAGTTGGTTGGGCATCACTGGCGGCTCCTGACTGAAATGGCTGGGGCCGAGCAAGACCTTGTGCGTGCGTACGCCGCCGCGCAGAAGAGCCAGCACCGGAGGGCAGTGGGCCAGTTAGTGGCCGCCTACAACCGGATCGACCGGATCGAAAGGGAACGTGAGCGGACCCTGCACGAGTTGCAGCAAGTCTGGGAGATGAGCCGATATCCGCGCGGCCAGAGCGTAGGCGGACGAGACTTCGTCGACGTCAACGACGATACAAAGGACTACTGGGCGCAGCGGCGGCCGGACTTGCGCTACCTGACCGCTCCCGAAGAGAGCATCGGCTTGAAGGAATGGCAGAAGAGCCTCCGTGGAGTCATGGAGGCGTATGCGAAACAGCACAATGTTCCAGTGAGGGGACTGGCTGAGGCGCGGCTGGAGGAGTGAGATGCGCCTCCTGCTGGCTCTCTGCATCGTCACGGTCAATCTGTACGCCCAGGCCCAGGGGAACACGGCGGACATCGAGACCTTACTGCGGCAGCACCGAGCCGCACCAGGCGACTGGCGCGTTTGTAACCAGATTGCACTCGCCTATACCCAGCTCGGGCAGTTTGACAATGCCCGCGACTACTACCAGCGCGTGCTGAAACTGAACCCGACGTTCCTGCCGGCGCGAAAGAACCTGGGGACTGTACTCTGGTTTTTAGGCAAAAAACAGGAGTCGGAGCGAGAGTTCCAGAGGGTAGTGAAGTCCGCACCGAAGGACCCGGTGCCGCACCTTTACCTTGGGCTGGCACAGTTCGAGCGCAAGAACTTCGTTAGCGCCCGATCTCACTTCGGTAGCGCCGGCGACCTGGCGTTCCGTAATCCGGAGGTCCTGCCCGCTGTGCTGGAGACGTACCTGGCAACGAAGGATACCGACGTGCCGGCCAAGCTGCTCGAACTTCTGAAACTGGCCGAGCGGCCCGATCCGCAGCTTGTGATTCGGGTCGCTTCGGTGCTCGTGACATACGGTAAGTATGCGGAAGCGATTGAGAGCCTGGAGAAGATCGCCGGCTCAAGTGACGCGAAGCCGGAAGTCTACCTGCTGCTGGCCGAAGTATACGACAAAAATGGGGAACCGCAGAAAGCCTACGAAGCCTATGCGAGGTCGATCCGCGTGGCGCCGCGTTCGGAGGAAAGCTACGTGGGGCTGGCTGCCTTTGCCTCGGCTCACAAGAACGATGAATTCGCGCTGCGGATCGTCACGCAAGGTTTAGAGCACGTGCCGGGTTCACCGCGGCTTCTGCTGTTGAAGGGTGTGTATGCGGCGCTTCTGGGGAAGGCGGAAGAGGCCAGGCAGAGCCTGCTCGAGGCGGGAAAAGCAGACCCGATGTCGAGCATGCCGCACCTCGCTCTCGGCGTCTCACAGCTTGAGAGAGGCAACTATGACGAGGCGGCCGGGCAGTTCCGGCGCGCCGCTGAGATTTCTCCGGACGACTTTCGGGCCGAGTATCTCTATGCAACGGCCTTGCGCCGGTCAGGTAATCCCGCGCATCGGGAAAAGATCATAGCCTCCTTCGAGAGAGCTGCGCGGCTCAAGCCTGACGATCCGCGGCCCCACGCTTCGCTGGGCCAGGCCTATTTTGAGGGCGGCCGGCTGAAGGAGGCCGCCGCGGAACTGGAAAAGGCGCTCGCGCTGGACCCCGAGAACACGACGGCGCTATACCAACTCGGTCTGCTTTACCGGGATCTGGGCCGGTCCGAGGACTCCGGAAAAATGCTGCGGCGGTTTCGTGAATCGAAGACGCGACAGCAGGAGGAGAAGGAGGGGGAACTGGTGCAGATGCTGAAAGTCGTGAAGGACTAGAAGTTACTTGCTCTGCCGGGTTAGCGTTTCGAGAACTCTTCTCTTTTCAGCCTCCTCGTTCTCCGCCCGCAGCTTTCGGAACAGGGCGAGCTCTGTTTTCGCCTTCTCCCCCTCCCCCATTCGCTGATAGGCAAGCCCGAGCCGGTAGTGGGCGAGCGCGAGGTCAGGTTTCAGCTTGATGGCCCGTTCGTAGAAGGGGACGCTCTCTTCATCGGACTCTGCCATCGTTCCGAGTTGAAGCAACGCCTCGGGGAAATCGGGGTTCAACTCCAGAGCCCGGCGGAGGCTCATTTTCGCCCGTTCTGGGGGATCCTGCCGCTGGGCCTGAGACTGGGTGTACAGAATGGTCCCGTAATGATAGTAGGCCCAGGCGTCCGCGGGCTTTCCGTCGACGTAGCGTTCGAGCACCCGGAGGATTTCGGGTTGCCGCGAGCCCGCCGACTCGTAGCTCAGGCCGAGCAGATGATATGCGAGCGGCGCGTTGGGTTCGATCCGCACAGCGTCGAGAAGGATGCGGGAGGCGTCTTCGTACTTGCCCTGGAGGTAGTAGTGGCCGCCGAGCCCGAGTCGTATCTTCCAGGAGTTCGGGAAGTCGCGCAAGGCTCGCTCGAACTCCACGCCCGCGGCTTCCGGATACTCGTAGCGCAGAAGAGCGGTGGCGTGATCGAAGCGGAATTCTTCGCTTCCCGGCTCCAACTCGGCCGCTCGCCGGAAGGCCCGCAGGGCTTCCTGAGGGTGGTTTCGGCTCTCTTCAATGGAGGCGAGGAGACTGTAGGTTTCAGCCCGGCCACGGGTCGCGAGAAGGGGTTTCAAGCTGTCAGCGGCCTTATCGTGTTGTCCGGAACGGTGGTAAGCCAGCGCCAGGTTGTAGTGGACGTCCGCAGAATCCGGCAGGACCTCCCGTATCCGTTCAAGGATCGGGATCGCGGAGGGGTATTCGCCGTGGACCGCAAGCAGGGTGGCCGTCTGGAAGAGGCGCGGGTCGCGGGCGTCGAGTAGTTTCTGCAACCGATCCGCCGACTGCCTGGCTTCCGCCGCCCGCTTCAACAGGAGCTGGCATTCGAGAGCGCCGATCAGGGCGGGAATGTCCTTCGCGTCCGCGTTCCGGACGTGATCGAAATGGGCGAGAGCGGCCGCGGCGTTCCCTCCAGCCAAGCCGATCAAGCCGAGATTGTAGTGCGCGGCGCTATTACCGGGATCAAGTTGGAGGACCCGCTCGAACGCTTTGCCGGCTTCGGGGAGGCGCTGCTGCTGGAGGTAGGTGGAGCCCAGGTAGGCGTGGACTCGCGGGTTGGCAGGCTGGAGCGCGGCGGCGTTCCGGAAGTGCCGTTCGGCCTCTTGAAAGCGGGACCGCATCGTTTCGACGAGTCCGAGGACGGTTTCCGCGTCTCCCGACTTCGGATTTGCTTCAAGAGCCTTCAGCGCCGCATTCCGGGCCTCATCCCACTGGCGGTTCTGGAAACGCTGCTGTGCCTCCAGGAGCCACTGCCGTTCCTCGCGAGAAGGTGCAGACGCCTGTAGTAGCGACGCAACCAGCGCGAGCAGTGCGGGTAGGGCGGCCATCCACTCAAATATAACTTTAGCGCTCAGCAATCAGCGGTCAGCTTAAAGCTGATGGCTGAATGCTGAAAGCTAGCCTTGCTTCAGCCACCGGCGACACCGAGGCGGGAAAGCTCCAGAAGCAGGTCGTCGACGATCTTTCTGGCCTCGTGGATTCGTGAAGGGACGACGTCCTTAGGCGCCCGGTCGCGGTCGAACTGCTGGGTCGCGAGGTCAACGGCCCGTGAGATCGCTTTGTCGCCGCGAGTGACAACCTCCGGATTGCGGCCGGACTGACGGAGTTTCTCGAGGCCTTGCTTGGCAATCCAGAGGCACTCGTAGTCTTCGAGCCCTTCACGGAGCATCTCCCAGCGGATACTGTCCACCGGTCCTTCTTTGCCGGGATAGACGAAAAACATGTCGCCGGAGGGCCACTTGTAGAGAGGCTGGTCCCAGAGATGTTCCGGCCAAAAGTTCCAGGCCCAGCGGATGTACCCGTCGAAATCCCATTTCCAAACGATCCAGCCCAGGTAGCGGGACTCGAGCGGATCGGAAAAAATGAAGGTGTTGGGATAGAGTGGGCTCACCGCGGTGTACAGCAGCGTACGTTTGCCTGCTTTGCGCCGGGCTGGGATGTCGGGCAACTCTGCGGGTGCGCCGGGGCTGAAATAGCCGTAGTAGAAGGCCATCTCCCGCGAGTAGGCCATGTGTTTTCCCTTCTCATCGCCACCGCTGATCATGAGCTTGAGATCCGGCGTCGTTTTCTGGAAGAACGGAAGAGTCCGATCGAGGACCTCGGTCTTGATCTCATCGAAGGCGAGGTAAGCTTTGCCGAGCCAACCTTTGGCGCGCAGATGTTCCTGGAAGTTCCGGGCGAACTCACCCCAAACGGCTTCGTATTCGGCGGAGCCGGCGGGCAGCCGGAGTTTCCTTCGCTCCCCGGTGCGGGTGTCGGTGTAGATGACGACGGAGTGGTCCGAGCCGGGCTGGACAAGGGGCGACCAGCACTCGATGTGGTCGTCGATGCCGTTGCGGAGGCACATGGCAACGAAACGGTCGAACGGTGTGAAGTCAAACGTCCATCCGCCGGCGGCGCCGGCTTTCCATTCACCGGAGTGTTTCCACTCGATCAGGTTGCGCACGGCGAAACCGGTGTCTCCGGCCCAGGGATCGTCCACAATGAACGCGGTGATCGATTTCTGACCGTGAGCGGCCAGATTGGCGACGTATCGATCGAGTTGCCGCCAATGTTCTTCACCCCAGAGCGGCAGATTGTTGAAGCGGGCCACCGAGGACGGATCCACCAGAATATTGAGATAACACCGGAAGCGGGTCGGATCAGGCAGCGCGACCGGAAGAACGTCGAGCGCAAGACGAAATGTCTCGGGGGTGGGTCCGCCGCGGACCTCAATGGTGCCCTCGTAGCGCCCGGGTTTTGCGGTGGCCGGCGCTCTGAGATCGATCCAGATGCCCTGGCTCTGGTATGGGAGCAGGGCAACAGTCGCGGCCTCCCAGAGCGGATCGGGGGTGTACTGAGCGTTTTCGTCGACAGGCATCAGACCCGGATAGCGGACGCGGATCAGCTCCGCCCCGAGCCGGTCTCCGGCGGGCGACCGCAATTCGGAAGGATGGACAGAGAGTGCCGAAACAGGCTCAGGGCTACGCGCAGCAAGCTGAATGACCACGTACTCGTTCCGGCACGCCCGCACTTCTATACGACGGTTGTCGAGATCCCGGCCGAAGCTCGCCGGATAGACATGCTTGTGCGGATCAGCGAGCCAGACTTGGAATTTCGTTTCCCACTCCGGGACTGGGCGCTCAAACCACTGGCCCGCGGCGAAGAGGGGATAGCACAGTAGTAGTGCGCCCGGGCACAGCACACCCGCGGTTTTCATCGAGGAGACCTCCGAAGTCAGGAGAAACAGAAATGCGCCGGAAAGGTCTGGGAGGACCTTTCCGGCGCATGAGGAGAGCTTTACCAGATCAGCTTCAGGCCGAACTGTATGACGCGGCCGTCTGACGCGCGCCGAATGCGGCCGAACGCAGACGAGTTGACCGTGGTGGTGACGCTTGTGAAGTTCACCTGGTTGAAGGCGTTGAAGAACTCGGAGCGGAACTGCAATCGCCAGGGCTCTCTAAAGAGGAAGTCCTTCAACACGCTCAGGTCACTGCTACTCATCCCTGGGCCGCTGATCAGACCCCGGCCGGCGTTGCCATAGATGCCCCGCGGCACATCGTTGGTCGGGACAAAGGCATCGGTATTGAAGAACCGCTGTACCATGCCGGCACGGTCAGAGTGACTCAGCACGATGTTGTCGACAGTGACGTTTGGCTTTAATTGTGCGTGCTGGTCGCCGAAAGTGCCGTCGAGCGCCACGTCGTCCCCCATCAGGAACGTCAACGGCCCTCCGCTCTGCAAGGTGTGGATTCCAGTCAGCGTCCAGCCGCCTAGCAGGGTATTGGCGACTGGGCTGGCGAACTTAATGGGCGGAGACCAGAGCCACGAGGCGACGAAAGCGTGCCTGCGGTCCCAGTCGGACCGGCCACGTTCGTCGCGCAGATTGAATGGATTAGCGACGGTGGCGCCAAGGTTATCGGTGGAACTCGAGTCGATCGACTTCGACAGCGTGTACGCGCCGAGAATGGAGAGCCCGCTGGAGAACCGCTTGGTGACCTGCGCCTGGAAGCTGTGGTACCAACTCCGGAAGTCGTTTCCGAGCAGGAACCCTTGAGGGCCCAGAATACCGGGCTCGAAAATCACGCGGTCATTGATGTTCTGGTCCGACGGCGGCGATCCGTCCACCGGCGAGTTGATGAAGCGCGCCGGGTTGTACGTGCGAAGCGCTTCGATCTTGGTGCCGATCTTGCCGGCATACGCGGTCTCCACCATCAGTGTCGGAGTCAATTGATGCTGGACGGACAAGTTGAAGGACTGAATGTACGGTGCGACCACGTTGCGCTGTGTGAACACTCCACCGATGGGCAATGGGAACAACGGGCAATCGTAGCCGGGGTAAGTCGGGATCTCGACGCAGCCGAACTTCGATGTGGTTTGCGCGGGCGGAGGCGTCAGCCCGACCGACCCATACGGGTCTTCGACTCGCCCGCTATACACGCTGGAGAAGCCCGCGAAAGGCGGATTCTCCTGGGCGAGAGAGTCCCCATTGACGCTCTCATAAAAGATCCCGTAACCTCCCCGGAGGCTTGTCTTTCCGTTGCCGAAGATATCCCAGGCAAAGCCGATTCGCGGCGCGAAGTTGTTCAGGTCGTTGTCGGCGAGACCCCGCGGTACATCGCCCGGAAACAGGACCCCGACGGGTGCGTCCGGAACAACCTTCGACTTTATCCCTGGAGCGACGGTGTTGATGCGGTCGTCCTTCTCGATCCACGGGAGGAACGGCTCGTAGCGAATCCCGAGGGTCAGAGTGAAGCGAGGCGTGACCTTGAACTCGTCCTGGAAGAAGGCGGCGTGCGCCCAAGTCCGCGCGTCCGTGTCGCGGATGCCAAAGTTCAGCGAAAGGCTGTCGAACGCCCCGACCATGAAGTCGGCCACTGGGTCGCCGGTGCGCGATCCGGAAAACGAGAAGCCCGGGGAACCGATGAAGACCTGGCGGAATTGAAGCCGGAGCACCTCATAACCGAACTTGAAGTTGTGCTTACCCTTGATCCAGGTCAATGCTTCCCGGAACTGCCAGTTTCGGCTGTAGAACCGGGTTGTGAACCCAGAGCCGAGAACGAATCCGCCACCCACATCGACCGAAACTGCGCCCGTCGGTAGGTACTGCGGCATGTTGATGCCGAGGTCCTTCGGATCGATGGTCCGCGTTTGCACCTGATCGGACGGTGTGTCGAGGAACGTGAACGTCGCCTGGTTCAACAGGGTCGGGCTAATCGTGTAAGTGTCGTTGATTGTCAGGTGCCGGGTGTCCTGTACAAAGCTTTCCGAGATATAGTTGGGAATGTTGCCACCTGCGGCGAACGGGCTCGCCCGTTTGTTGTGGTCGGAAAAGTAGCTGCCGTAGATGCGGTGGTTGTTGCTCTGATTCCAGTCGCCTCGAACCATCCACATGTCGCCATCGCGTGGACTGGCAGCGAGTGAACTAACCGACCCCGACGGCGATTCCGGTACGAATTCAAGCAGGTTCTTCGCCACCGGGCTGATACAGCCGGATAGAATCTTGTTGCCCTGCACACAAGGCTGGCCGGCTGAATCGGTGAACGGAGCACCGGTGATCGGGTTGGCCGGGTTCGTGAGCTCGAAGTCGAGACCAGTGAAGTCGCCGTTACGCTGAGCAGCGCTCGGGACAAACGCTTCAACCGTCTGCGCTTCCCGCCGGTCCCTGAGACCCTGGTACGAGCCAAAGAAGAACAGCTTGTCTTTAACGACGGGCCCTCCGCCCGCGACGCCAAACTGATTTTGAATCAGCGTGGGCACGCGCGACGAGAAGAAGTTGCGCGCGTTGAGGTTATCGTTGCGGAGGAACTCCCACGCGGAGCCGTGGAATTCATTCGTGCCGGAGCGGGAGACGACGGTCACCTGCGAACCCGGGTTGCGCCCGTACTCCGCCGCGAAGTTGTGCGTGAGAATGCGGACTTCTTGAACGGCGTCCGGCGGCGGGTAGTTCATACCGGTGTTGCGCGAGGGGTTATTGAAATAGCCGCCGTTGAAGGTGAACAAGTTCATGTTGGAGCGGCCGCCGTTGACGTTCATCTCCGGTCCGCCGCGCGCGTCGCTCATTTGCTGGGGAGCGGCTACGTTCAGGACGCCCGGCAGGATGCGGGCGAGAGCGATCACGTTGCGGCCGTTGAGCGGGAGGTCAACGACCCGGCGATCGTCCACGAGGCCTGAGAGGGTGTGCGAGGTGGTGTCGACCAGTGGCGCCGTTGCTTCGACTGTCACCTGGGTCTCCACTGCGCCAACCGCGAGAGCGGCGTCAAGGCGCAAGTTCTGGTTCACCGTCAACTGAACATTCGTCTGGGTCTGGCGCTGGAAGCCCTTGCTCTCGAACGTAACTTCATAAGTCCCGGGCGGAAGGGCCTGCATCGTGTAGAAGCCTTCGGTGTTGGTGTCGGTCGTCCGAACAGCCTGCTGCAAGACCAACTTTGCTGTGACAGTTGCAGTCGGGATCGCGGCCCCAGTCGGGTCCTTCACATACCCGCTTATGGTGCCGGTGGCGATCTGGGCAGCGGCAGGAATGGCAGCAACGAATAGACACAACGCCACCAAGCAGGTCAGAATCCCGAGTGGTGTTCGCCTGTTGGGAGGCGCATAACTCTTCTGTTTTGGCATTCTTCGGACCCCCGATGTGCGGATATGTTTAGTCCTCGAAGTCTAGCTCCGCTAACAGGTTTATACTACCCTATTCACGATGGAGTCAAGGCGATACATATTAATTCTTTCAGTAAAGTATTCGACTTGTTAATTTTACATAAGTTACAGGAATATGACTGATCCTTAAAGTTCTTCCAACGCAGTGACGGAAGAGGTACAATGGCCGAGTTTTCAGGAGAACCACAATCCATGAAACTCGACAGGCGAAGTTTTCTGCTCTCGTCCGCTGTTGCGGCCGCCAAGCTGGATGCAAAGGCGCAGGAAAGACAAGAAATTCGTGCGGCTTTCGTCGGCGCTGGCAATCGTGGGAGCAGCCTCCTCAGCGAGGCACTCGAACAGCACAACATTAAGGTGGTGGCTGTTTGTGACACGAATCCGGAGGCCCGAGATAAGGCAGCTACGGCGGCTTCCCGCCATCAGCCGCGTTCGTACAGCAATTGGAAGCAGGTCGT
>DATIFQ010000299.1:0-2350 GCA_035455185.1 Bryobacteraceae bacterium
GATCTCCGGATTCCAAGTACACCAGCGTGCCATCCAGCGAAACACTGGCATATGTGAACACCGCCGTCCCGGCGATCGGGAAGGCGTCACCAGTCACCTTCTTTGTGTTCGATGAAAACGGCAAAGCCCAGAGCAAGGACCTGTTCCAATACACCAAGTGGCCTGTCGGTGAGAAGACGCCGAGCCCATTCGGAGCCACAATTCTCTGTTCTCCCGATCCGAGAGAATGGAGCACGGTTACGTGTGTCCTCTCGCGGGTTTGCGCGGTATACAGGAAAACGCGGCCTCCACCGCTCGCTGGCAGAAACCAAGGGAGTTCAAAGTGGTCTCCCCACCGGTTCATGTCCACGGGGACGATTAGCTTGGGCGTGCCCCCTCGGGCCGGGACTTCGTAAAGGCCTTTGTGGCTCACCGAGAAGACGATGGACAGCCCATCCGGGCTCCAGGCGCCGCCAAGGTATTCACCGGGGAGCTGACAAATGGCAGCCGGGTCGCCGCCAGGTGTCGGGGCCTTCCATAGGCGGCCTCCCGCGGCGAAGCCGATGTGACCACTGTCCTGTGACCAGAAGATGTACTCCTTCGCACCCTCGGAACCGGGAATCTCCCTCGGCGCAAACCGATCGAGATCCTGCACCATCGCCCTGGCATCATCACCGCTTCCGGAAAGGTAGGCAATGTGCTTGCCGTCTGGGGAGATCACCGGTGTGGTCGCGCCTCCTTCCGGTGCAAACGTGAACCTCTGAACCGGCGCCTCGGAAACCGTGCCCCTCCTGCTGAGCCACATCGTCACGATGATGCCCACCGCGACGGCCAGGCCCGCGATGAAGGCGATTCTCTCCCAAGGCAGGAGCCGCCTCGTTCTGGTGGGCGGTGGTTCCGGCTGGCCGGGAGCGGGCTCCGCCAGGTCCTCTCCAAGCAATTCCAGTGGGGCAACGAAGCGGTAACCCCGGCGGGGAAGTGTCTCCACATAGCGCGGGCTGTCGGCTGAGTCGCCCAGCGCTTCCCTCAACTTGTTCACGGCCGTGTTCAGGCTGTGGTCGAAGTCCACGAAAGTATCCGTCGGCCAGAGCCTCTGACGCAGATCCTCCCGCGTGACGACGTCTCCCGGGCGCTCAATCAACACCGCCAGAATTTGTAAAGGCTGCTCCTGGATTCGTATCTTCAGCCCGTTCTTGCGCAACTCCCCCGCCTGCAGGTCTACTTCGAAGACTCCGAAACGGATCGCACGCGCCGATCTTCCACCCATCACTAGCCCCGATGAGGTTCCGCCCGTTGCGGCTTGGACGGATTATATCACCCGGTCAGGGTCTTTCCAAAGACGTTCTCCTTCAATGTCTAAGATGGGCAAGTCTCGTTTTACGAGCAGCTTAGCTGATGATGACCGGCTGATGGACAGTTGAGGAACTCCTGAGCTGCCGCCTGATGGAGGTACCCGCTCACCTGACCAATTCTGGGCTCACAGCGCGAAAGCGCAGAGGTGAGCCAAATGAACTGGGTTTTCAGGAATTGCTGGACTGTAGGTTTTCTGCTGGCGACGAATGCGCCATCTGCTGAACAACCGGTACATCCCGATATCACGGTTTGGATTTACAACTACGCCGGGATCGACGGCGAGGCGTTGGCGCGGGCCAAGGAGGCGGCGGGCCGAATTCTCAGCCGGGCAGGAACAGAAGCCGAGTGGGTCGATTGTCCGGTGATGGCCTCTGAGGTCGACAAGTATCCGGACTGCGTGAGACTGCCGCAATTCCTTGGACTGGTACTCCGGCTCCGTCCGGGGAGTGCCCCCAAGTCTCTCGTGGGCCGCTCCACTGTATTCGGTTACGCTCTCATCCCGGAAGGGGGCGGCTTCGGCACGTACGCTGACGTATATGCCGGCGGCGCTGATTTGCTGGCGAACGGAGGTGAATCGCTCAGGGGCGTCATGCTGGGCCATCTCATGGCGCATGAACTGGGGCACCTTCTACTTGGCACTTCGAAACATTCTGCTGCCGGCATCATGCGGAGTCCTTGGAGCGGGCTAGAGACGGAACGTGCAGCCCAAGGCCGGCTGTTATTTAACCGGGCGGAGGCGGAAAGCATGCGAACCAATCTTGCGGCCCGCTTGCGGCATCAGTAGGCGGGTCGGCAAGCAAATGGCGGCAGTCCGCTCTCATTCTGAGGGCGACACCCACCGCTTGAGCCCCTTCGCGCCGATGTCTTTGCGATACTGCATCCCGTCGAACCGGATCTTCGCCACCGCCGAATACGTCTTCTCGATCGCCGCCGCCAGCGTCTCCCCGGATGCCGTCACCCCCAGCACCCGCCCGCCCGCCGTCATCACCCCGTCGGGACCGGCTCTTGTCCCCGCGTG
>DATIFQ010000300.1:0-8155 GCA_035455185.1 Bryobacteraceae bacterium
CTGGGCATGACCCGGCTCAACGTCTATGCCGGTCCGGCTGGTTTCTACCTCATCCGCGGAGGTCCGGCTGGCGACAAAACCGTCCTCGACTCCCGCTTTGGCACCCCGGCCGTATTCCCGGGCCCGGCGCCCAAGGCGAACGACATGTTCCCACCCAACAAGACCTATTACGAGATTCCGATCGCAATTCAGGACCGTTCGTTCAACACCGACGGGTCACTCTTCTACCCTGACACGCGCGCGTTCTTCGACGAAGTGGAAGGTCCGTTTATACCGGGCAGCGACCTTTCGCCGATCTGGAACCCCGAGTTTTTCGGCAACATGATAATGGTGAACGGCAACACCTGGCCGTTCCAGACCGTGGAGCAGCGCCGCTACCGCTTCCGTTTCCTGAATGGATGCCAGTCGCGCTTCCTCATTCTGGACTTCAACAACATCCCTGGCGTGGAAGTGTGGCAGATCGGCAACGAAGGCGGTTTCTTGGCGGCGCCCGTGAACATCACGGCGAACAACGGCAACCGGCTGCTAATGGGGCTGGCGGAACGCGCCGACATGATCGTCGACTTCACGAACGTTCCGGTGGGCAGCTACGTGCTCGGCAACGTCGGTCCGGACGAGCCCTTTGGTGGTGGCATTCCGGGCATTGACTTCGATCCGGCTGACCCTGCCAGTACAGGCCAGGTGATGGAGTTCCGTGTCGTGCCGGCGGTCGCCCCCGACCCGACCACGCCGCCGCAGTTTCTGGTGCTGCCGCCCATCGCCCCCCTTCCGGCCGAGACCAACACCCGACACCTGGCGCTAGTCGAGAAAGCGTCGGAGTTCTTCGAAGACTCACCTGCGGAAGCTGGGCTCGGCACGGTCGACGGAGATCCAAACGTCGCTCCTGGTGTCCTGAAGACGCGGCTATGGATGGATCCCGTCACCGAGAATCCGGCTATCGGCGACACGGAGGTCTGGGAAATCTACAATACGACCGCCGACGCCCACCCGATGCATATCCATGAGGTGGTCTTCGAGGTTGTCAACCGGCAGCCGATCATCGTCGAGGAAGAGGGAGGAGAGGGAGGAGAAGAGGAAGAAGAAACGGTTATCGTTGACGCCGCATCTCCGCCGACTGGACCTGAACCATGGGAAACCGGCTTCAAGGACACGGTGATTTCCTACCCGGGACAAGTCACTCGCGTACGGTTGAAGTTCGACACTCCTGGACAGTTCGTCTGGCATTGCCACATCGTGGAGCATGAGGACAACGAGATGATGCGGCCGTACCGCATTGGACCCGTGCAGCCGGGTCAGCCAGAGTAGTAGTCTGCTCGAGGGCGGGACGCCGGTCGCCGTCAGCGCTGAGCCGATCGCCCCGCGAACCAGTAGCGATGCACCGGCAGGGGCATCTCGGAATCCGCGCCCCGCACGCTCTTCCAGATGATCTCGTTCAGCGCGAACATCGGCGCCAGGTCGACCTCTTCGAATAGCGAGTCGGCCTTGACCTCGAGGGCGTACCTGAGTCCGTCTGTGTCCTCGAAGCTGCCGCGGCAGGGCCGAACGGTGGTCCAGAGGCTCTCCAAAGCCCCAGCTGGGGAACCGTGAATCGACCACTGCCTAGTGAAGAGCCCTGCTGTTTGATGCCGATCGGCTATCGTTGGCGGAAGGCATCTGACTCGGCGGCTGTCTGGGCAGATTCATCAGACTGATTCCAGGACTCTCGTTGCTTTAATAGAATGGCGCTTCCGGCTGTTTAGTGGCTTCGTAGCCAAGTCGAAACCACCACGCTAAAAGTAGATGGCTTGAGCGAGCTTCTGTTTGGCCGCGAAAGTCCGCGCTTTGTCATTTACCCGCCCGGATCTTGGCGTTGATGGATTTGCTGGCTGCGTCGTGAACCGGCGCACAAGTGACAATGAGCATGTGTTCGGGCGCATCCCTTCTCCTGAAAATACCGGTGAGCGGCCGGCCTACATCCCCGTGGCTCTGGCTTTGCGTTGATGCCGGAGAGCGGGTAGTGAATGAGGGGCCTCAGCTTCAGCGGATGTCATGGGTTTTGGCCTGTTAGAGACTGCCACCAGTTAAGAAGGGCACCGCGGGCAAGGTATTCGAAGACGTGAAGGTGGAGCGGAACGTCTTTTGCAACCCAGACGCCGCCCCGCGCACTCGCTGCAAGCCCAAGTGGTTTTTCTGGCGGTGCCGGCCAATCGTGAGCGACGCGACGCGGAGGTTCACACATGGGTGCCGGAAACGGAATGCCGGCGTGCAGTGCTTGGGAGCGGTATTTGTAGACCATAGACAAAATTCGTTTCAATTGTCTGCTTGTCCATTGCACACGAAAGGTTACCGGTGGCCGAGCCGGCGGAGGCTCCGGCAGAAACCGTAGAAGGAACTTCACGAACTTCTGGGTAGCTCCCAGTGACTCAACAAGGCGGAGCGCAACCTCGTCGATGAGATCCGGACAGCGTTCTTCGAGGATCTTTGCAAGGTCAGGTCTGGAGGCACGGAGTCGTTCCACCGGCGTCTCATAGCGCTGATCCCAGCGATGCGCGGCGCATTCAACCGCAGAAACCATCAGAAGCCACGCCATAGCTGGATCTGATTCAGCGATCCAAACCGATTCCTGGTATAGTCTTGCGGACCGAACAAGGGCTGTACCGTCAGACTGCGTGAGCTCGGGCAGGATCGGGAATCGTTTGAGACTGTCTAAAGAATGAGCACCCAAGGCATTTGGCAACATGCGGCCACAACTGTTTGTGATCAATACCGGCTCGCGGAAGCCATAATACGCGATCGGCACACCTCTTGGATCGCTTCCATGCGGTGGAAACTCGCGACTTGCGGGGCCAGCCTTAAGTCGAATACCCAGGACGAGTGACACCAGTGCGGCAACCTCGTCCTGAAGTTCACCGCCGTGGTAGCTCCCTACATTCGTCTTCTCCATCGATGGCAGTTCGTGCCGGAAGTGGTATTGAACTCGCAGGACAAGCGCTGGCTTGAGAGAATCCCTGGGCATCCCGGCATGAGCAATCGTATTGAACAATTCATATGGTCCGAACGCTGTAGTTCCTCCGGTCATCCAGGCGTCAGTGAACAGGGGGTATTCAAGGACCTCAGGCGGTTCCTGGGAATCCCCGGAGGCGCGCCAATTGTCGATGACCAGAGGACCGCAACTCGGCAATTCAGTCATGACCACCCTTTTTGTGATAACCGGAGTGCACCGCTCGTCGGCACGCAACAAAAATCCGCAGATGGGGGTTTCTGAGGGACAAGCACACCGGTCTCATTAGTACCTAATACTTAAACGTGCCGGTGCCGATGTCACGATGGATGTGTTTTCCATCTGTGTTAGTCCCCTCATAAACACCAGAGATCTGCATCGTTGTCGGGCGTTTTCGTGGGTACGCGAAACGATCGATTGCCGTGAGAGAAACTCCATCCTTTTCTTCGGTTTCTAGCGCAGCCGTCGCAAACACGATTTGCAGGGGATGACCGCGCAGCAACCTCTTGCACAAAACTCTATAGGCTGGCACAGCGATGGCCCTAAAGGCGGGCTCCTCTTCAACCTCCTTTCCGCTGGCGTCCTTGTACTTCAGGGAGCTGTAAACAAGGCCCGGGGGATCACCTGATATAGCCAAGAGATTGACATCTGGGATTTCGCTCAGTTGTGCGGCTTTGGCAACCTCGGTGTCGAACCTGACCAGGAAATCAACATTCTCAAGGTCAAAGTCGTTGTGGTTGGTTATGTGCAGGCGGACGTCTGTGAACTCCTTCCGCCACTCTACCCCGCCAATCAACGTGCGTTCGACATGATCGGGCGCGATGAACGTGTGAAATTCCAGGCGCTCCCTGGCTACCTCGGCTGGATGCCTCTGATCAACTGGGGTTGCCATAACTGGAGCTACTCTTGGCTTCGGAGGTGACGCCCAGTAACTCGCCAGTAAGCAACAGCCAACAACAATCAGACTTCCACCGACAATCACTCTCCAATCCCGTATGCCCAGGCCAATGATCCCACAATAGCAGCCGCCATCAGTAGCAAGCTAGCAATGCGATGGCTGAATCTGCCAGTCATCGCAATAGACGCCAAGAACAGGCCAATAAACAAGCCAAACAGAGGGCTCTCGATGAGCCGCACGAGCGTTTCCGGCACGGAGGTATTCTACCTCGCCGTGTAGGTTCAGTGATTCGTTGTATGCAGCGGTCCCGCCTGTCAACGCTGAGCGGGCCGGCCCGCGAACCAGTAGCGATGAACCGGTAGCGGCATCTCGGAGTCCGCGCCCCGCACGCTTTTCCAGATGATCTCGTTCAGCGCGAACATCGGTGCCAGGTCCACCTCGTCGAGCTCCATCTCCATGGATTCCCGCGCTCCCCACGCCGTCTGCGTGTTTCGCGCATCGAGGTCCACCTGCGGCTTGACGTGGCGGTACGGTTCGAGGTCCGGTTTCTCCATGAAGCTCGCGTACATCGGCGTCGCCGCCGCGTCGTACTGGGTCATCGGCGGCAGACCGAGGAGCAGCTCGATCGTCCGCAGCATCGAGCTCGTCGTGTAAAGTGTGCTGTCCACTGCTCCGCGCCGCACGTATGGGCTGACCACCAGCCCCACCGTCCGCCGCGCGTCCACGTGGTCCGATCCGTCCTGCGCGTCGTCTTCGATGATGAAGATCGCCGTCTCCGGCCAGTAGCGGCTGTGCGTCACGCGCTCCACCAGCATTCCGACCGCCCAGTCGTTGTTCGCCACCATCGCCGTCGGCGTCAGCTCGCCCGGCCGCGTACCCCGCGTGTGGTTCTCCGGCAGGCTCATCACGACGAAATTCGGCAGGCGCTTTTCCGGGTCCGGACTGTCGTAGTGGGTCTCGTATTCGTCGAACTCACGGATGAACTCGCGAACGTTGTCCGTGTCGCGCATTCCCGGTAACTTGAAACGCGGCGCGACATGCCCAAGCAGCCGGCCCACCCCCGGAGCCGCCTCCATCTGCGTGCCGTCGCTCGACCGGACCGCGTACTCTCCATAGCTGCGATAGGTCAGGCCCTTCTCCGCCGCCAGGTCCCACAGGTGCAGTTTTGCGCGGTACGCATTCGTGATCACCGTGCGGCTGTGCCCGCCATATTGCGGCGGCCACGTCTTCTCGTTGTAGTCGGTGGCGTACGCCGAATTCGACCACGAGTGACCGTCCACGCTCACCTCACCGTCGCAGTACAGGTTGTCGAGCAGCACCCACTCCTCTGCGATGGCGTGCTGATTCGGTGTCACGTTACGCCCGAAAATCGTAATCCGCGGATCTCCGTTGCCCTTCGGGATATCCCCGAAGACCTGGTCATACGTGCGGTTCTCCTTGATGATGTAAATGACGTGCTTCACCGGCGAGCCCACCCCGACATGCTCCGGCACGATGGTCGGCCCCTTGGCCGGGACCGCCCGCTGGAGCAGATCATCCCGGTACGGCGTGTTCGCGTACACCTGCTTCGTCCAACCCGCAAGCTGTGCGCGCAGATCCCCGAGCGGCATGATATTCACGCTGCCCTTTTGCAGGCTCTTGACGGACCCTTTCCCCTCGTCGCCGGGCGGCAGCGGGCTGTTCGGCCCCCGGATGTTCGAGTACGAGCCCATGCCCTTGCTATTGCCCACGTAAAGTTTCGGCGCCTTGCCGCCGGGCAGCGCCAGCGAGGACGGGTACCACCCCGCGGGCAGGAATCCCAGCACGTCACTCTCGCCCTTCTCCGCGACGTTGATCACCGCAATCGCGTTGTTGTCGGCGTTCGCCACGAATAGCATCTTTCCGGCCGCGTCGAGCGCCAGTGCATTCGGCGTCGTGCCCGCGGGCGCGCGAGGATGCACCGACACCGAAATCCGCTCCACCGGCTTGCGTACGGCCGTGTCAATCACCACGATGCTGTTGTCGTTGGCGCAGGAAACGAACAGCCTGCCGTCCGCGTGGAGCGCCATGTCGTTCGGGTTGTCATCCACCGGGATGCGCGCCACCACCCGCTCAGCGGCGGTATCGATCACGCTCACCGAATCGCTTGCCCAGTTGGAAACGTAAAGCGTGCCGCCGTCGGGCGACAGAACGAGGTCGTACGGCGCGATCTCAACCGGAATCCGTTTCTTCAGCGCGCCGGAGCCCGTGTCGAACAGCACTACGTGTCCCGCCAGATTGCTTCCGCCCCGGTTCGCCGCATACAAAACCGGCTTCGACGGGTGGTGCGCCAGCCCTGACCAGTAGATCTGCGTCATGTCCACCGTCTCGTGGAGTTCCGACACCGGCTTCGGCGAAAGCTTCCCCTCAGCGTAATCGAAAACGTAAACCGGCGCCGCGGTCGGATTCCGGCCGCTGGCGTTTCCACCGCTGACGTACAACTTCCGGCCGTCCGGACGCCACGCCAGACCCAGCCACGCGCTCTTCAGCGGGATGCGTTGTTTCGCCGTCTCGGAGGCCGGATCGATCACCACCAGCCCATGCGGATTGAATCCTCCGTGGGTCGCGATGACAGCCTTGCCGTCCGGCGCCACCGAGAGGTTCAGCAGCATGTCCTCGGTCGGAATGGCCTTCCCGAGCGGCGTGATGCGCCACCCGTTCGGAAGCTCGTATCCTTCCGGGACGGCGCGAGGAAGTTGAGACGCTGGGGCACCCAGGCAGGCCAGCAGCAGGGAAACAAGAAGCCGGGTTCTCATTGCTAGTCAGAATCTCACAAACCAGCCGCGGCGGTACATCACCCACGCCACCACGTACAGCACCGCGACGTTCGCCAGCGCGTAAAGCAGCGACGCGTTGATCGGGCTCGCCACCGCCAGGAACACATTCTGATAAAGGATGTCGTGAAGCGAGCGGCCACCGAACAGGTTGAGAGACAGGCAGTCCGCAAGAATGCCCGAGAGAACGTACACCGTGATAGCGTTCATGCCGTATACAACGAATGGCTTGCTCCACCGCTTCCAGCCTTGTACGTCCACCAGCCAGTGACAACAGGCGAAGACGAGCAGAGAGATCCCCGCCATCAGGACGGAAAACGTAACCGTCCAGAGATTCTTGTTGATCGGCTGCACGCCGTGAAATGCCGCTCCCAGGAACAGAAGCACATTGCCTGAGAAGAACATCCATGCCGTCTTCTCGGCCGCTCCCATCCCCGAACGCAGCAGCATCCCGACTAGAATTCCGAACAGTGCCGTGCCGATCGATGGCAGCGTGCTGACGATGCCCTCGGGGTCCCACGTCTTCGTCGCACCCCACATATGGCCGGTGAGGAAGATCGAGTCCACGTGCTTCGCAAAATTGTCCGCCCGCTCAAACCCTCCCGGTTGCATCAGCAGCGTATAGAGGACGAACACGCTTACCAGCGCAATCACCCTGCCCCGCAGCCCGGTGTAGAGAAAAATGACCGCCGCGATCAGGTAACAGATCGCGATCCGCTGCAGCACGCCGGGAATCCGCAGCGTGGCCAGCCGAAAGTACGGGAAGGCGTTCAGGAACAGTCCGATCCCGAAGATGATCGCCGCCCTCCGGAGCGCGTGCAGCATCAGCCGGCGCTTGTCGTCGCCGCGCTCGACGCGCTTGGCGAAGGAGAACGTCATCGCCACGCCGACGATCCAAAGGAACGACGGGAAGATGGTGTCCGTGAAGGTCCACCCGTGCCACTTTGAATGAAGCAGCGGCGCGTAGACATCCTCCCACGACCCCGGGTTGTTGACCATGATCATCGACGCCATGGTCAGCCCGCGAAACACATCCAGCGAAACCAGCCGTTGCGTTGCCATGAGTTCAGAAGAGTATACCGCGGCCTTCAGAGCACCTGATGCACGCCGCCCGGATTCGTTCGTTCCGGCGGCCCTTCCCAAGGCTGGTGCCGTTCCGACGGTAGCGCCTCGCTGTGTGGCGCTGGCTTCTTAGCCGGGAAAAGTTGGAACGGCACTGGCCCGTTTGGAATTTGTTAAAGTACGGGTTCCGGGTTGTCGGCCGCGGCATGCGGTGCCGGTGGCTTCGATGCCTGAATTCAAACGAAGCAGGTTCTAATGCGCCACGTCCTATTGCACTATCATGTCCTGAAAAACGCAGGCTCGACCGTCGAGTTCATTCTCGATCGCAGCTTCGGGAACAAATGGACTCGGTTCGATGGGCCAGACCGGAACTCGGTTCTGAATATCGGGCACTTGTTCTCGTTCCTCGAAGAGAATCCGGAC
>DATIFQ010000301.1:0-11852 GCA_035455185.1 Bryobacteraceae bacterium
GACACGTCCCGATGACGAGCGCTTCGCCCGCATCCTCAAGGTCTTCGCCGACGCCCGCGAGAAACTCCGGCGTCGCATGTGAATCACAAACCGGAGACACACCAGCGACTCACAATTCCTCCGGCAAATCAATCATGGCGGAGGGTCAACGCCGGGTCAGTGCGGGTGGCGTTCCGGGCCGGGACGAAGCCTGCGGCGAGCGCAACCAGAAGCATCAGTGTGGAAGCCGCGGCGAGAGCCGACCAATCCCTTGCGCTCACGCCATAGAGCCGGCTCGAAAGACCCTTCCCCGCCGCCAGAGTGAATACGATTCCGAGCGCGATACCGCAAGCCGCCAGCCGGGCGGTAAGACCGAGCACGGAGCTGAGTACGTCGCCCGGACGGGCCCCGAGCGCCATTCGGATGCCGGTCTCACGGGTGCGCGCGCTGACGAAATAGGAAATGACGCCGTAGAGGCCCACGGCGGCGAGCAAGACACCCACGAGCGCGAGGGCGGATGCAAGCTGTGAAGGCAAGCGAAACTCCCCGAGCGCCGAGTCAACGAGGCTGCTCAGAGTGAACGAAGCATACACGACGAGGCCCGAATCGATCTCCTTGAGCTGATCTCGCACGGGCTTGACGAGGGTCGCCGGGCTCGAGTCAGTTCTTACGAGCAGGTTCACGTCGCCGGAGTTCAGTTGAGCGAATGGAAAATACAGATACGGGCTCGGCGCTTCGCTTATGGAGTTTATGCGAGCGTCACGGGACACGCCCACGATCTCCCAGGCTGGGCCGTCCGGACCGCCGGTCTGGAATAGCTTCCCAATCGGGTCTTCGGAGGGCCACAGGCGGCGGGCGCCGGTCTCGTTGATGATAGCCACCTTGCGCCCCGAGAAGCCGTCGTGGTCGTCGAACTCGCGGCCGCGCAGTAGCCGTGTGCCGAGCAGCGAAAAATAGCCGGGGCCGACGACCGACATCCGAACTTCAACCGGCTCTGGTCGGGGTCCGGGCAGCAGAATCCTCTCGGTGCGGCCACCGCCGGAGCCGCCCAACGGCGGTCTCATAGCGACAGCAGCGCTATGCACTCCTGGCAGAGCCCGTATGCTGGCGGTGACCTGGCGATAGAGCAAATCGCGCTGCCCCGTTCCGGCTTCGCCCAGGTTTGGGATCTCTAGGACGAGTACGTTGTTGTGACTGAACCCGAGATCGGCTTTGAGCCCGTTACGGAAGCTGCGCGCAAGCAGGATACCCGCGACCACCAGCACGAGCGCAATGCCGACTTGGAGCACCACCAGCACGTTCCGAGCCTTGACCCGGCTGCCGGACGTTCCAGCCGCCACTTCCGCACCCTTGAGTACCGGAGCAAGGTCCGCACGAGCAGAGATAATTGCTGGCGCCAAGCCGAAAAGCAACCCACTTCCCGTAGCAACAAAGACCGAGAACAGAAGCACGCGGGAATCGAGCAGGAGTTCGGCTTGCCCGACGAAATAACCAAGGCGAAGAACTGACGGCAACACCTGGATGAGAATGCCTCCAAGAGCGATGCCGGCAACCGCTCCGAGAGCTGCGAGAAGGGAGGCTTCAGTGAGGAGCTGGCGCACGAGGCGGACCCGGCCGGCGCCGAGTGCCAGGCGGACGGCCATCTCTCGCCTCCGCGTCTCGGCGCGCGCCAGCAATAGTATGGCGACGTTCATCGAGGCAAGAAGCAACACCGCACCCACGAGCGCCATCAGCACCAGGCTGAAGCTTCCGGCTGCACGCATGCGATGTGCGCGATCGGATTCCACACGAACGGTCCGGCCCTTGTTTGTGGCCGGGTAAGCACGCGCCAAGTTCGATGCGATGCTCGTGAGCTCCTGCTTCGCCCGGTTGATTGAAACGCCGGTCCGCGGCCGGCCGATGACCGCGAGCTGCGGGATGCGGCGTTCGTGCAAAACCCAGGAACCCCATGTGCTGAAGGGGACCCAGAGATCGGCCGACATGTCGTTGCGCGTTCCCCGGAAGGACGCAGGGGCAACGCCCACTATGGTCACTATCCTGCCACCCATTCTCACTCCGCGGCCGATGATCCCGGGATCGCCGCCGAATCTTGCCTGAAAGAACCGGTGGCCGAGAACGATGACGGGAGGCGGGATCGTTTCCTCGCGAAACGTGCGACCGACAGCAGCCTCGATGCCCAAGAGCGTGAAGAAGTTGTCGGAGACGACTTCGGCGTAGGTGCCTTCAGGAACGTCGCCGATTGTGAGCACCGGACCGCGGTAATCCACGGCGGCTACGCCGGCAAGCGAGCTGGCGTTGCGATAGTCCAGATAGTCGGCGCCGGATACACCCGCCTCTGGGAACTGCGGCGAAGTCGTGCTGATGTGGATGATCTCCGAGACGCGAGGCACGGGCATTGGGCGCGTGGCAATTGCATCGATAAAACTGAAGATGGCGCTGTTGGCGCCTATGCCCACAGCCAGCGAGAGTGCTGCGATCAGCGTGAAGCCGGGGTTGCGGCGCAGCATTCGGAGACCGTAACGCACATCCTGAGTTACCACCTCGATCCAGGCGAGCGGGCGCACGTCGCGGCACTCCTCCTTCGTCTGCTCCAAGCCGCCGAGCGAGAGCAGAGCCTGGCGGTGCGCCTCGACGGGGGTCATGCCGGCGCTGATGTTGTCTTGGGTGCGGCACTCCAGGTCGAATTTCAACTCGTCGTCGAGGTCGCGCTCGAACCGACGGCTACGAAATCGATCAAGCCAGAACATGTTGGCTCCTCTAAGCGTTTTCGAGAATCAGGGACACAGCCGAGGCGATGCGCTCCCAGTTCGATACTTCCTCTTCCAGGCGGCGGCGGCCGGCGGCGGTCAGCCGGTAATACTTCGCCCTGCGATTATTCTCCGATGCGGCCCACTCCGCGCTCACCCACTTACGACGTTCCAGACGGTGGAGCGCGGGATAGAGAGAGCCCTGCTGCACCTGCAGGATGTCGCGGGAGACCTGCTGGATACGCTGGGAGATGGCGAATCCGTGCATCGGTCCCGGGGCGAGAACTTTTAGGATGAGCAGATCGAGAGTGCCCTGGAGAAGATCGGTCTTCGGCGAATCACTCATGAAGACATTCTACAGGAGTTTCATGTAGAATGTCAAGGTGAAGGTGCGGGAATCGATCAGGCCGCAACGCCGGAGCGTGCCGGGGTGGTCTCTTCACGCCGTCTCCGGTTTCATTCCCCTTGCATCACCGGCAGCGTTGCGCCAGATTGATAGGGATGCCCCCGTACGTGATGGTCCTGCGTGTCGTTCTCGGGGTGCTCAGCGTTTTCTTTGCGTACTCGCTTGGAAAGGCCATCGCCCGGAAACGGAGGAACCAAATTCGCGATTCGGTCCTGACAGCGTGGGTCCTGCGAACTGCGGTCACGGGCTTCGGAGTCTTCTGGCGCGTGGGCGCCGATGCGTTATCAATCGGAGTGGTTGTCCTTGCCGTATTATCGGCGGCGGCAGGTTACCGAAACGAGGGCAAACAGAAGGTGCGGGAGGACCTGACGGACGTCATCTTCCCGAAGCAGTGAGACCGCGGCGCACGGCCGCGCTAGCGGCGTTGTCAGGTAAAGGGGCCGCGTAACCCGCCCAGGGCCATAAGGCCGAGCACGATCACCGCGAGAATCCACCAGATCGAGCCCCGGCGGCTGGCATCCCGCTCATGCAGCCGGTTCCAGAATTCGTCCTCTTTCTGATACCAGCTCTTCTCCTCTGGAGGCATATTCGGACCTGTTAGGGTCAGAATACCACCGAACCGGCGCAGCCGGACTCTCATTTTCCTCGTGTGGCGTCGCCGCCGGTCCGCCGATCGACTTCGCCCTGGATATGCCGAGCCTCGTCACGAGAGAAGCCAAGAATTCCTTTTGACACGTCATTGAGCGCCCGTTCGTCCCATGTTGGCCGCATCAGCCCGTTCTCTGAGTGGGAACCGGCACCAAGCAGAATGTGGCCGACCTCGTGGGCCATGGCATGACCCAAGACCTGTCCAGCCGACGCCGTTGATATGAACTGGCGGGCAATACATCTCTGTACCCGGGGGTACGAAATGGTTGCATAGACCGCCTCGGGGCCGCTCAGCAGTGCCAAGCCGAGCGCCGCCTTGTCAACGTAGTCGAGCGTCGCGGGCACGATTCTCAGGATGATCGTGCCGGCGGGACGCCCGTTGGCGGAGTCAAGCCAAGCGACGCGGACGCCGGCGTCCGACAAAATCCTCGCCATCTCCCCCCGGGCAGTCGACAGAACCTCGTCCGGAACACCCGCCATGTCGTGAACGAAGATCGGCAGAGGGCCGCCTTCCGCCTGGCTACCTTGTTGGGCCCGGCCCGCGGCAAGGCCAACCTCAGCCGCCATTACCACCGCCCAAATGACCGTATCTTTGATTCCCATGTTTCCTCCCCGTCCGTCCGGGAAGGCGGGAATCAGGACCGAAAACGACAATCGCGCTTAAGACACCTTGGTCCGGTGTTATACTGAGGCAGGCCAACCGAAAGGCCGCGGTCAGGCAGGAGAGGGGATGGCCGTGTCCGCGCCGGAAGTGACGCAATTGCTGGTCGCATGGGGCCAGGGGGACCAGGCGGCGCGGGATTCGCTTATCCCACTTGTCTATCAAGAGTTACGCCGTCTGGCTCACCGCTACATGACGGGTGAGCGGCCAGGGCACACCCTTCAGACCACGGCGCTGGTGAACGAAGCCTACCTTCGCCTGGTGGACTGCCGGCGGGTCCGCTGGCAAAACCGTGCTCACTTCTTTGCGGTGTCGGCCACCCTGATGCGGCGCATTCTGGTGGATTACGCCCGCTCCCGCGGGTACCAAAAGCGCGGAGCCGACGCGCAAACCGTGTTACTTGACGAGAATCTGGACCTGTCGCCGCAGAAGGGCTGCGACCTGGTGGCGATCGACGAGGCGCTCGATGCACTAGCCGTCTTCGATCCCCGGAAGAGCAAGGTGGTCGAACTGAAGTTCTTCGGCGGTCTTACGGCCGACGAGATTGCCGAGGTGTTGCAGGTTTCCCCACAGACCGTCCTTCGGGACTGGAAGCTCGCCCGGTCCTGGCTGCTGCGCGAGATAAAGCGGGGCTGAATCCATGATGCCCGATCGCTGGAGACGGATCGAGCAGATCTACAATTCGGCGCTGTCCCGAGAAGGGGGCGAGCGGGCATCCTATCTTGCCGCGGCTTGCGCCGGGGATGAGGAACTGCGCCGCGAGGTGGAGCGGATGCTCGGAAACGCGGGGCAATCCACCGGACCCTTGGACGGTCACGCTCTGGACGCTACCGCCCGCGATTGCGTCGGGGCGGTTGCGCCGGATCTGTCGGGGATGAAACTGGGCCGGTACCAAGTGATCGTCCGCCTTGGTGAGGGTGGGATGGGGGAAGTGTACCGGGCACGAGACACCCGGCTCGGGCGGGATGTGGCGTTGAAGGTGTTGCGGCCGGAGAGCGTGGCCGACCCCGAGCGCAAACGGCGGTTCGAGCAGGAGGCGCGGGCTGCCTCGGCGCTGAACCATCCCGGCATCATTACGATCTACGACATCGACCAAGCCGAAGGCATCGACTTCATCGCCATGGAGTGCGTGCCGGGTCAGAAGCTGGGCGAGCGGATCGGCCGCAAGGGACTGCCGGTGGCTGAGGCGCTGAAGTACGCCATCCTGATGGCGGACGCACTAGCGGCGGCGCACGCCGCGGGCATCGTGCACCGTGACTTGAAGCCGGCCAACGTGATGGTCACCGACGAGGGGCGTGTGAAGATCCTCGACTTCGGCCTGGCGAAGCTGGCGGAGCGAGAGTCCGGCGACGTCGTGACCACGCAGACCAATACGGGAACGGTCATGGGCACAGTGGCCTACATGTCGCCGGAGCAGGCGCAGGGAAAGCACGTGGATGCGCGGTCGGACATTTTCAGCTTTGGGGCGTTGCTGTACGAGATGCTGACAGGGAGCCGGGCGTTTCAGAGGGACTCGGTGGCTGAGACGCTGGCGGCGATTCTCGACAAGGATCCACGGCCGGCGAGCGAGATTGCCCCCGCAGTTCCGCACGACCTGGACAAGCTGATCAGCCGCTGCCTGCGCAAGGACCCCGAGCGCCGGATCCAGCACATGGACGACGTAAAGCTGGCTTTGCTGGAGTTGAAGGAGGAATCCGAGCCCGGCGTCTCCGGTCGTGACGCGGGATCTATCAGGAAGGGACGCAAGCACATCTGGTGGGCCGCCGGTGTGCTAGGAGCCGTTGCCATCGCCGCCGGAATCTGGTTTGCCATTTCCTGGCACCAGTTGGTAGATGCTCCACTCAAAGCGGTCCCCTTCACCATGTATCAGGGCTGGGAGGCGGATCCGAGCTTCTCTCCCGAGGGTAGCCGTGTTGCTTTCTGCTGGAATGGGGTGGAGCAGGACAATTGGGATGTCTACGTTAAGCTGATCGGAGAAGGAGAACCTCATCGGCTCACCGACGATCCTGCCGATGACTTCAGTCCCGCCTGGTCACCTGATGGCCGCCAGATCGCTTTCTTGCGTCGCCAGAGGGACCACCTTGAACTGCTTTCGGTTCCCTCGGTCGGTGGTCTGGAGACCAAGCTCTTTGAGCTAAGTCTCGCGACTCCCGATCGTGATTATCCGAATCGCGAAGTTGCCTGGTCGCCCGATAGTAAGCACCTGGTGTTTTACGACAAACCTGCGTCGGATGAGCCTCCTGGCCTGTTCCTGCTGTCTATTGTAACTAGAGAAAAACGCAGGCTGACGACGTGTCCGATACCGCTGATGAGAGAGTCAGATCCCTCCTTTTCGCCGGACGGCCGGACCCTGGCCTTCACGCGCGCAGTCACCTATTCCTTCAGGGACCTTTACCTGCTCTCCCTCTCGCCGGACTTGCGACCATCCGGGGAACCAAGGCTCTTGGTCTCTCAGCACCAGAGGCTGTCTCAACCTGTTTGGACCCCGGATGGGCGGGAGATCGTTTTCTCCGCCGCTGAGGGGCTGTGGAGGGTAGCGGTGCGCGGGTCCGGAAGACCTGCGCGGTTACCGTTCGTAGGAGACCAGCTCGACATTTCGCGGCAGGGGCGCCGTATGGTGTATAACTTACCGGCCTGGGACAGCAACATCTGGCGCGTTGAGCTTTCGTCACAGAGGGAGATTACTCCTCCAGTGAGCTTCATCGCTTCGACTCAAACGGACACGAATCCTCAGTACTCGCCGGACGGACAGAAGATCGTGTTTGCTTCCGATCGTTCGGGAAACTTCGAGATTTGGCTCTGCAACGCCGGCCTCTCGAATGCAAAGCAGCTCACCACACTCAATGCGTCTGAGAGTGGGAGCCCCAGTTGGTTCCCCGACGGCCGGCGTATCGTCTTTGATTCCGACAAAGAGGGCAACTTCGACATCTATGTTGTCGATGCCGATGGCGGCGCGCCCCAGCGCCTGACCAGCGATCCCGCCGACGACTCGACGCCGAGTGTCTCCCGGGACGGCAAGACGATCTATTTCTCATCAAGAAGAACGGGCTCGAGGGAAGTTTGGCGCATGCCGGCGGAAGGAGGGGCCCCCATACAAGTGACCCGGAAAGGCGGGCTTTGTCCTTTCGAGGCCGGCGACGTTCTTTACTATCAGAAATCCGAGGGGCGATTCTCCGAAGTCTGGCGAGTTCCGGTGGCCGGGGGTGAAGAGACCAAGGTCCTCCAGTCCGTAGGGGGCCGCCGATTTGCAGTTCTCCCCGACGGCATCTACTTCATCGAATGGCCGGACTTTCGTAGCGTTCCCTCGCTTCGGTTCTTTAGCTTTGCCACTGGCCGAACCACGAAAGTCGCCACACTCGCCGGTCCCTTCCTCTTTTGGGATTTTGGCCTCACCGTATCGCCCGATGGCCGCTTCGCTTTATACACGCATCCGGATCATCCGAACTCGGACCTGTGGCTGGTGGAGAACTTCCACTGACCGCTCCGCGTTATGCCAGCGCGGCCCGCTAAGCTTCTGCTCCCCCCGGTCGCGGCTCGGCAACTGCACGCGCACGCGGGGCCAAGATTAGGAACCGCGCGCGTTGGTGAGTAGGACCTCTCGACTCTCCTGCAATAGCCGCCGCCATACTGGAACCCGCCGCAGATATTTCCGGAACCACCGATGCAGCGCTGCGTGATCCATAGCTTCTACGGATTCGAGAGTGTCCTGCCCGCAACGCCGGATCCTGCGAATGGCGCGTCTCACCGATGCGCACAGGTGAGGCTCTCCCGAGAGTGGTCCCGTCCCGTTGAGCGAGTTGTCGATTTTCGCCCCGGTCTGGAGTAGCGACTGTATTTCTCTCACCAGGGCATCCGCCGCCCACAAGAAGTGATCCACAGAGATTGCATTCTCACACCATTCAAGGGCATTACAGCGCGAAGGAGCGTCATTCATGACAGCCCGGACCGCACGATAAACCACCTCGCCGGTGTTTTGATAGGCGACGAAACGACTCTCGATAGGGGGTTGCGGTGGAGCTGCGTGGAGCGCCTTGGGATCTACCCTTCGAATGGCGGCTCCCGGCCGGCCGAGCAGACTAAGCCAGATCCAATCTTCGTTATAGCAGCGGGGGAGAGGATGCGAAAACAAAGCAGCCGGCGTGGTGGCGAGCAGCGCTCCGCTGATGCCCGGTCCATGCTTAAGGACCGGCGCGCCCGGGAGTGCCAGCCGCGTTGGCAATGTCGATGGAAACAAACTGGCCTGTTTCAGGCGTGCCGTTGTCTGAACTCTGGACTCGGCCTCCCACAGGCCGAGGAGACAACCATTGCTTAGATCGTCGAAAAGCAGGCGTAAGTGGTCCAATATCGAGCCATCAAACCGCCCGAAATACTCCGTACCTGAAGCAACCAGTCGCCCGGGGGGAGTACTGGAGAGCAATTGCCGGATGACGGAGGCTCCGTCAATTTCTATGAAGTGGCCCCCATAGGCGCTGCTGGTAAGCAAGATATCGTCGTCCAGAAATACGATGAGGTCGTCGTCACTGGAATAACAGTATGCGATCAAGAGCGCGAAATTCCGTACCCCGGCGAGATCCCAAGGGCCCTGGCCGAGCATTCGGCATGTGGACCTCAGAAGCCGGCAGGACTCGAGATTCAAGCCTGTCAGTTTCCGATAGACGGCATGTTGCCGTGCCCGATCGATGATCTCGAGGTGCAGCTCCCGAGAGGCGCCGGCGGTGGCACGGCGGTGCGCTTCGCCCGAGAGCGCAGGCGTTGTCGAATCATCCAAAATGTAGCAGTGCGCGGAGAACTCTGGCGCGGCTTCCCGGAGGGATCGGCTCAGGCTCTCGACGCAAAGCCCCAGGGCCTGCGGTCTATCCCGGCTGCAAATAAAGAAGCGGAGCTTTGGGCGCGGCCTGCTCAATCGCAAAACTCGCCGACGGCAGTTTCGGATATTGTCTCACGATCCCGACAGGATAGTTCTGAATGTCAATCAGAGCCCTATAATGTGGCGGTGGACGAACTTGTCTCCTGCGTCGTGGCAACCAGAGACCGGCCACGGTTCTTTCGCCAGTTGGTCCGCTGTTTCCTGCGCCAGACTTATAGGCACTCGGAACTGATCGTCGTGGATGACGGAGAACGGCCGGTGGCGCAATTGCGTTCCCGCTCGCCGCGCGTGCGTTATGTTCGGCTGTCCCGGTTGACCCCCACCGGCACGAAGCTAAACATCGGAATCAAACAGGCAAGGGGGACGGTGATTCAGAAACTCGATGACGACGATTACTACCATCCCGACTTCCTGAAACTCGCCGTCTCCCGCTTGCCAGACAAGAATCGAGCTCATTGCATGGTGGGCTGGGATTGTTTCCTCGTCCTGCTGGCAGGGGAGGCTAGAGTCCGTCATTCCGGACATGGCTGGGTGGCTGGAGGCACGTTCTGCTTTTCCCGTAAACTCTGGGAGCGGGCAAAGTTTCGCGACGTAACGGTAGATGAGGACGATTGGTTTCTCAGGGATCTTCAGCCCGAGGTCGTACCGGTCTGCGCCCCGGAACACTACATCCTCGTCCGGCATGGGAACAACACGTGGAAGAGAATGCGAAACCGGCAGAGAGTGGACGATTTCTTCCGAGGCCTGCCCGAGTATGGGAAGCCGCTGGAAGACTTAGTGGATCCGGACGCACAGGCGTTCTACCGGTCACTGGCGCGCGGGAAGTGTGTCGAATAGAGAGGCGAACACAGATTCGCAGAGCCGGGGCCCGCAGATCCGGCCAACGCCGCTTGCGCGGACCTGTACCGCTTACTCCCTATGGAGACCAAATATGAGACTGAACTGCCGGCGATCGGCTACTTTTGTCAGATCTTCCAGCTGTGCGAGGCCACACACAGCCAGTTGCCGCTGTCGTCTTTGACCCAGGTATCCGTCCATTGATACGTATTGGTGGCAGTCTGGCCGTTGAACGTCGCGGTGCACACGTCCTCCCCGTCGACCCGGGCGGAATTTCCGTGGACAACAGGTGGGCCTATCCTTGTGGGTGTTAACTCTAATACCTTGTAACGGCCGGACTCGAAGTTAGCGAGATCCGTTTGCTTGGTCAAGACGGCCCCCGTAGCTTCCGTGTTCGTGTAATTGGGGTGCAGAATCTCGTCGAGTTTCGCAAGGTTGCCACTCCGGATGGCCTCGTACCACTCGTCCACCCGTTGTGTCAGTTGATCCTGCTCAGGTGTTAGCATACGCACTCCTTTCGCAAATTTTATGGCCGAGAACGTGAAATACGCGCTTAGCTGTGAGGACAAATTGCCGTCGTATTCGCCTTAGACAAAGCCAACCGCCCAAGCCTGCGGAGGTCGACACACTCAGAAACCTCCTCTTGAGGGGCGTTCAAAAGCAGGTCCATTGCCCCAGATCGGCTGGAACGGGAAGTGAGTGGACTTTAGTTTCAAGCTGTTCGAGGATAGCCGCGCTAATTGTACTCCGGGTCCGAGTCTATGACAAGAGCCCTCATTTTTCTCTCATTTTTCTCGTGTGACGTCGCCGCCAGTCCGCCGATCGACCGCATCCTGAATTCGGCGCGCCTCATCGCGCGAGAAGCCGAGGATCCCTCTTGATACGTCGTTGAGCACACGGCTGTCCCATGTTGGGCGCATCAAGCCGTTCTCCGAGTGAGAACCAACACCCAGCAGAATGTGGCCGACCTCGTGGGCCATGGCATGACCCAAGACCTGTCCAGCCGACGCCGTTGATATGACCTGGCGGGCAATACATCTCTGTACCCGGGGGTACGAAATAGTTGCATAGACCGCCTCCGGGCCTCTCAGCAATGCCAGCCCGGACGGGGGAGAAGAGGATAACACCGATACACCCGAGAAATGCGAAAGCTGACTGACCCGCCCATCGGATCCCTCGGTGATCTGGACCCGGCGCTCTCTCCTGACGGAAGAACGCTGGTGTTCATCCGAAGTCCCGGCGCGGGCGTCAATAGTCTCCATTTTCTCTCCCTTTCCGAAGACCTGCGCCCCGTCGGGGAACCACGGCGCCTCGGCCTCCCGCACCGTACCGTCAACTCCCCAGCCTGGACCGCGGACGGCCGCGAAGTCGTTTTTTCTGCCGGCTATATAGGTCAGAAGGGACTATGGAGAGTGGCGGCCTCCGGGCCCGGTGAGCCGAAGCCGCTGGCATTGCCCGCTGAAAAAGCAGTCACCCCTCGAATTTCGAAGGACGGGCGTCGCCTTGTGTATGCCGCGGTGAGCGTTGCGTACAACCTGTGGCGGATGGAGATACCCCCTCGCGAGAACACTCCTCCCCGCCGGATCACGCCTTCCACTCAGTGGGACACTGACCCACAGTATTCTCCGGACGGGAGACGAATCGCATTCACCTCCCTTCGCTCGGCAGACGGCGAGATTTGGACATGCGACCCCGACGGCTCCAACG
>DATIFQ010000302.1:0-18418 GCA_035455185.1 Bryobacteraceae bacterium
AGGCGTTCGCACACTGGCGCTCGATCCGCAGCGGTAGAGTCTTCAGGCCCCGCATCGTGAGATAACTCTCAAACGGACCGAGAACCGGGCCATACGCCCGCGACAGCGTGCGCAGAGTCTCGTAATGGTCGTTGTCGGAGACCACCACGCCTCCGAGAACGTCGCCGTGGCCGGCGAGATACTTTGTTGCGCTATGGACCACTAGGCCGGCTCCAAGCTGGAGCGGCCGGACCAGGCAGGGAGTTGCAAAGGTGTTGTCCACAACCAGTGCAGCCCCGGCCGACCTCGCCAGCACGGCGACCCGGTCCATTTCGCCGACGCGAAGCAGCGGGTTGGACACAGTCTCCATCAACACACAGCCGGGCTTGTGTGCGCCGATCGCCTTGTCTACGGCGTCCAGGTCGCAGATGTCGACTAACCGAGTCTCCACGCCCAGAGGTTCGAGCACTTTGAACAGCAGGCTGATCGTCGCCCCGTAGAGAGCGTCGGCGGCAACGATCCTCTTCGGCCGATCGGTGAGAGCCGTCAGCACGGCCGTCTGAACGGCAGCCATCCCCGACGCGCAGGCCAGCGTTCCGTGGCCCTCCTCGAGTGCGGTCACGAGTTCTTCCAACGCCGCGTTGGTCGGGTTGTCATACCGCGAGTAGCAGAACCCGTCCTCCTCGCGCGCGAAGATGCGGTCCAGGTCTTCCAGGCTCTCGCAGAAGAAGCTCGATGCCGTGTAGATGGGAGTGGTAACCGGAACTTGCCGGGGGGCCTTCTTGCGGTCTCCGGCGTGCACCGCCTTGGTGTGAATCTTCAAGTTACTTCCTCTTCCAGCGGACACCATCCTTCGTGTCCTCGAGAATCACGTCCCGCTCAAGCAGTTCGGCGCGGATCCGGTCAGCGCGGACGAAGTCCTTCGTCTTCCGCGCCTTGTTACGTTCCGCGATCAGCGACTCAATTTCAGCGTCGGCAAGCACGCCTCCGGTCACCGTTGGCCGCAAAACGTCGAAGACCGAGTCGAACCGCGCCAAGAGGTCCAGCGCGGACGCCGCGTTTCCTTGCGGAAATTCGCCCGCGTCCATAGCCGTGTTTGTCTCCCTGATGTACTCGAAAACCGCGCCCAGAGCTTCGGCCGTGTTGAGGTCGTCATCCAGACTTTCTTCGATTCGTTTCAAGGCCTCGGCCGTTCGCGCAGCCAGCTTCTCGCTTTCGCCCCCAGGAAATTTGCCCGTATCGAGGCGCAGCTTGTAGTTCCGCAGGCGCTCGATAGCGGTGTCAGCGGATTTCAGGGCGTCAAACGTGAAATTCAGTTGCTTTCGGTACGGTACCGAAGAGAGCAGGTAGCGGATCGCTTCCGGTTTGTAGCCCTGCGCCACCACATCGCGAAGCGTGAGGAAATTGCCGAGCGACTTCGACATCACTTGTGCGTCGAGCATCAGGTGTTCCGAATGCAGCCAGAAACGCGCAAACGTATGGCCGGTGGCCGCCTCGGCCTGCGCAATCTCGTTTTCGTGATGAGGGAACGTGAGGTCAACGCCTCCCGCATGGATGTCGAGCGTCTCCCCGAGATACGCCATCGCCATAGCCGAGCACTCCAGGTGCCATCCGGGACGCCCCGCGCCGATCTCCGTGTCCCAGGACGGTTCGCCTTCCTTGCGCGCCTTCCAAAGGACGAAATCCCGAGCGTCGGCCTTGTCGTACCGGTCGGTGTCGACGCGGACGCCCGCGCGGATGCCGCTGAAATCGGTGTGCGAAAGCTTGCCGTACCCCGGAAAACTGGCGATCCGGAAATATACCGAGCCGTCGCTGCTATACGTGAAGCCTCCGTCGATCAAGCGCCTGACCAGCGCGACCATCTGGGGAATGTGCTCGGTGGCCTTTACGAGGCGCTCCGGGCGTTCAAGCCGCAACGCACCGGTGTCCTCGAGGAAGGCCTTCGTGTACTCTTCGGTGTATTCCGTCAGCGTCCTGCCCGCTGCGAGCGATTCCCGGATGATGCGATCATCCACGTCGGTGATATTCATGACGTGGTCCAGGCGGTAGCCGCGGTACCGCAGCCAGCGTCGCAGGATGTCTACGAACGTGAACGTGCGCAGGTTGCCGATGTGAGCGAAGTTCCAGACCGTGGGCCCGCAGGTGTACATCCGAACGACATTATCGTGAAGTGGCGCGAAGTCCTCGACGCGCTGTGAGAGCGTATTATAGAAGCGCAAAGCCATTGTTTTGCCGGGTTTTCTAACTATCCTAACATCCTGCCCACGAACGCCCTACCTTGCAGCTCGTTCGTCCATGCGGAGCAGCCAACGAACTGAGTTGCGGATCAGACGTTGCATCATCGGGTGCGTCAGAGCCTCCGTGGTGTGGCCGGGCGCAAGGTAGCAGAACCGGCCTTTACCGACCTCTCGCCACCATCCGGCTTCCGCGGCCAGATTGTCCTTCGCCAGCGAACGAAGGAGCAGGTGCTCGCGGTCGAGGTAGTACTTGACCGTATGTTGCTCGTCAAAGATCTCAAAGTCCTCGACGCCCGCCGTAATCGGATGATTCTTGTTCTCCACGCGAATGGTGAACACGTACGGCGGCGGGTGCCCGCCATAATCGCCTCCGAACAGCTTGTAGTACAGTCCGCCGGGAGGGTAGATTCCTTGTGCGTTGTGCAGCGCCAGGAACCCTCCACCCTCTTGAACGAAGTCCCAGATCGCCTTCTGCTGCGCATCTGTCATCCATTGAACGTGCGGCTTATCGTAACCGTTCGGCCAGTTCATGCCGTCGCGAAGGATGATCAGTAGTTGATGGGACTTCAGGGCCTCCGCGTTAAGGGCGGTGACCTCTTCAATGAACGTCACGGGAATGTTCTCGCGGACGAGCGCTGGGGAAAGACTGTCGCGGATATAGACAGGGCTGTGGTAGCGATCTCCGATCAACGCCAGGGCTCGCGGCCTCTTGGCTGTCGAGTAAACATCGGATGTGTTCTGGGCCTGGGCGGAGAGCAGCGTAAGCGCCAGGAGAATGACGACGGGACGATTCATCAGTGGACTCCTTGCCGGTTTAACGCGCGTCTAATTCTACAATAGTGAGTTGCCTTTGCCTCACTTCGAAGTCGTGGCCGAATGCCCGGCGACCGGCGCGCGGGCCGGTTTGCTGCACACGGCGCATGGCGTCGTCGAGACGCCGGTCTTCATGCCGGTAGGCACCCAGGCGACTGTTAAGGGGCTGATGCAGCGTGACCTCGCCGGCGAGCTCGACGCGCACATCCTGCTTGCCAACACGTACCATCTTTTTCTGAGGCCGGGCCACGAAGTGGTCCGCCGCCTCGGCGGCTTGCACAGGTTCATGAGCTGGGACCGGGCTATCCTGACCGATTCCGGCGGCTACCAGGTTTTCAGCCTTGACAGTCTTCGGAAAGTGAGTGATGACGGCGTCCTGTTCCGGTCGCACCTGAATGGTGACGCCCACATGTTCACGCCGGAGTCGACGGTTGACGTCCAACTTGCCTTGGGCAGCGACATCCTGATGGTTCTGGACGAATGCCTGCCTTACCCGGTCAGCCAGGAATCGGCGAAACAGTCCATCCAGCGCACGATTAGCTGGGCCGGCGCCGCCTTCCGCCACTTTCGCCGGCGGGTTGCCGAAGAGCCGGAAGCGTTGGCCGGGCGGCGTTTGTTACCAATCGTGCAGGGTTCGATGTTTCCCGATCTGCGCCGCGACTGCACCGCCGCCCTGCTCGAACTCGATGCCGAGGGCTACGCAATCGGCGGGCTCTCGGTCGGGGAACCCCGGACGCTCAGTCTGGAAATGGTCGAGGTAACGGCCCCACTGCTGCCGTGGGATCGCCCCCGCTATGTGATGGGAGTCGGCATGCCCGAGGAGTTGCCGGAGTACGTCGCCCGCGGCATGGACATGATGGATTGCGTCCTTCCCTCCCGGAATGCGCGGAACGGTTGCCTGTTCACGTCCAAGGGGCGGATCATCATCAAGCACGCGAGGTATAAGGAGGACCCTTTGCCGGTTGACGGGGATTGCGGCTGTTACACGTGCCGGAACTTCTCCCGCGCGTACCTCCGGCACCTCTTCCAGGCCGGCGAGATCCTCTACGCCACCCTGGCGACCTTGCACAATATCAGACGCTACCTTGACATCATGCGTCAAGTCAGGCAGTCTATAGTATTCGGGACGTTTCCGGAATATTTGCGAGCAGTGCGTTCAGCGCCGGTGGAAATTGCCTAGCCGGCCGGACATCTCTCTCGTGTTTTGAATCCATCCGATTCAGCGAACCCGCGAAAGCTGGCCGCCTGGACGCTATATCCTGAACCTTGAGCCGAGGTGAAAGGTGGTACTGAGTTTTCTCGTGCAGGGACAAGCTCCCTCCAACCCGATTCTGGGTTTTCTCCCCATCCTCCTCATCTTCGCGATCTTTTACTTCCTGCTCTTCCTGCCGATGCAGCGCCAGAGGAAACAGCAGCAGAAGTTGCTCCGGGAACTCCAGCCGGGAAACCTGGTCGTGACGTCCGGTGGCGTGATGGGCACCATCGTCTCGCTGGACGACGAGACGGTGATCCTGCGGGTGAAACCCGACAATCTGAAGATCCAAGTGACCCGCAGTTCCGTTGCCGGATTGGTGCCGGAGAAGAAGTAGCCGGTGAGGTGAGCGCATGCAAAAGAGCTTGAGATGGAGATGGACACTGATTGCCATCGTGTTGCTTCTGTCCGTGTATGGAGTAATCGGACTGCCGAAATCGATGGCCGAGTTGAAGACCAACCTGGATAAGAACATCCGGCTCGGTCTCGACCTCAAAGGTGGAAGCCACCTGATCCTCCAGGTCCAGGTGCAGGACGCCGCCAAGGTAGAGGCGGACCAAGCCATCGAGAGGCTGAAAGACGAGTTGCGGAAAGCCGGTGTCAACTACGCCTCGATGGAGCGTAACGACCCGACGACAATTGAACAGGCGGATTCCATCCAGATCGACATTCGCGGCGTGCCGGCAGAGAAGTCGGGCGACCTGAGGCGCATCGTCAGCGAGCGCTTCGCGACATGGGTTCTGACGCCGGTCAGCTCCACCGATTACCGGATGAACATGCGCCCGTCGGAACTTCTGGCGTTGAAGTCGGACACCGTCGAGCGTTCTATCCGCACGATCGAGCAGCGCATCAACGGTCTCGGCCTGACGGAACCCGTGATCCAGCAGCACGGCCGCACCGACGCCGAGTTCGAGATCCTTGTGCAATTGCCTGGCGTAGATGATCCGGCGCGTGTGAAGCAAATCATGCAGACTGCCGCCATGCTGGAAATCAGCGAGGTGAAGGACGGTCCTTTTGCCAGTCCCGAACAGGCGATGGCCAAGCACGGCGGTGTGCTTCCGCTGAACACCAAGCTGGTCAAGATGGCCCCTGGAAAGAGCGAGGGGGATAGCTGGTATCTGCTCACGCGCACTCCTGTCATCACCGGCCGGGATCTGCGGACGGCGCGGCCGGGACGGGACGAGTTCCAGAAGTGGGAAGCAGATTTTACTCTGAGCCAGGACGGCGCCCGACGTTTCGGCCGCTTTACAGAAGCCAATATCGGGAACCGGCTTGCCGTGATCCTCGACAACCAGATCCGCAGCGTGGCGACAATCCAGGCTCGGATTGAAGACAGCGGAAGAATCACGGGCCTCTCTGGCGAGCAGGAGGCGTCGGACCTGGCTCTGGTTCTCCGGGCGGGTTCGCTGCCGGCCGGTATCGTCTACCTGGAGGAGCGCACGGTAGGCCCGTCGCTTGGTTCGGACTCGATCAGGCAGGGCGTGGTCGCCGGTCTTGTCGGCCTGGCGCTGGTGATCCTGGTGATGTTGGTTTACTACCGGAAGGCCGGCGTGAATGCCGTTGTCGCTCTGATTCTGAACGGCGTAATTACAATCGCCATGCTGGGATACTTTGACGCGGTTTGGACGCTCCCAGGCATCGCCGGCTTAATCCTCAGCTTGGGTATGGCCGTTGACAGCAACGTGCTGATTTTCGAGAGGATCCGGGAGGAAATGCGGGCCGGCAAGGCAGCCCCTAGCGCGGTTTCTGCTGGATTTGATCGTGTCTTCCTGACCATCATTGACACCCACGTGACCACGGTGGTAGCCTGCGCCTTTCTCTTCATGTTCGGTACGGGGCCGGTCAAGGGGTTCGCAGTGACGCTGGTTATCGGACTGATCGCAAACGTGTTTACGGCCGTTTTCGTGTCCCGTACGATGTTCGAATTCTCCTTCTATCGGAACCCGAAGATGGCGGAGTTGAGTATCTGACCGGGATGGAATTCGTCGCAGGAGATTGGGAACTGAAAGGCAACAGCCGGTGTCCAAATCAATTGGACGCCAGCGTGAGCTGCGCAGATGGAACTGTTTAAAGAGACGAGTATCGATTTCCTGAGCCGGAAGTGGCTCGCACTCGGAATCTCGCTGGCGCTGATCGGGGCGACTTTTGTGAGCCTGATTGCGAAGGGGGGGCCGAACTACGGCATCGACTTTCGGGGCGGCACGCTGGTTTACGTGAAGTTTGCCGGCACTCCTCCGGTTCAGCAGATTCGGAGCGCGCTGGGGCAGCGCATGTCGGGCGAGGTTACTGTGACGACGGTTCGCGACGCCGCTATGGGGAAGGCCGACGAAGTCGTTATTGGAACGGAACTAAGGGATGAGCGCGCGCTCGACGCCGCTCGCGTCACGATCACCAAAACACTCGAGGAGCGATTCGGCAACACCGGCTCCAAACTCGACCTCAATAACGCCAGTCGCCAGGAATTGGCCGATCGGCTGCGGGATCCGCTGCTGCGTGCCGGGACCGGACTTTCCGAGGAGCAACTGGGGGGCCTGGTCGATAACCTCCGAAACTTCCGCGACAAGAACCGCTCAGGGCTCGTGCGGAACCTGGATGAACTGAGTGCCGTTCCCGGAGTGACGCCGGCGATTCTGAATGTCATTAAGCAGGAAGTGGCCGTCGCCCCCTTCTCCATCCGGCAAGTCGAGATTGTGGGGCCGAAGGCCGGCGGGGATCTTCGTCGCCAGGCGATCTTGGCGACGCTTTACGCGCTCGGCGGGATGCTTGTCTATATCGCGTTCCGCTTTGAGTTAATCGCCGGCGTTGCGGCGGTGCTGGCGATCATTCACGACACGCTCATTACGATCGGCTTCTTTTCCTTCTTCGACCGGGAGATTTCGCTGACCGTAATCGCCGCCGTGCTCACGTTGATCGGCTACTCGATGAATGATAAGATCGTCATCTTCGATCGGGTCCGTGAGAATCTGAAGGTGATGCATCGGATGCCGTTGCCGGATCTCGTCAACAAGAGCATCAATCAGACGTTGAGCCGTACCGTCATTACGGCTGGTCCCACCTTGCTATGCACCCTGGCTCTGTACTATTTGGGTGGGCCCGTGCTCAACGGAATTGCGTACGCGCTGTTCATTGGCATCATCGTGGGGACATATTCCTCGGTCTTTATTGCGAGTACAATTCTGGTGTTTTGGCAGAACTTCCTGGAGAGCCGAAAGAGACGGACGGTGCCGGTCGCCGCCGCCGCCGGGAGGGAGCCGCGTAAAACTGTGAAGTGAGTCCGGGCGCCGTAGCCCGCGGCTTGGAAAGGGTAACGAAATGTTTGAGCAGACTTTCATAGAGGGAACCGGGAAAACGAGAAAGCCGTTGACCGTGTTTGTCTCGTTCATCCTCCAGTTGCTGTTGGTCGGCATCGCCGTTCTGATCCCGCTGATCTATACGGACACCTTGCCGAGAACGCAATTGACCAGCTTCCTGGTCGCGCCTCCGCCTCCACCTCCACCTCCACCTCCGCCCGCCGCAGTACCCGTCAAGGTCGTAAAAGTGATCCCGCGGCAGTTCGACGCCGGCCGCCTGATGGCGCCGAAAACGATCCCGAAGGAAATCGCCATGATTAAGGAAGAGGAATTGCCTCCTCCGACGTCCGGGGCCGTAGGTGTGATCGGCGGCGTTCCAGGTGGGGTGCCCGGTGGGACGCCGGGCGGCGTCATTGGCGGCATCATCGGTGCTGTTCCGACCGCCGCTCCCCCGCCTCCTCCTCCAGTGAAGGAAGCGCCGAAGCCGGTCGTTCCACAGCGGATTCGCGTGGGCGGCAACGTGCAGCAGGCAAAGTTAGTGCGCCAACCGAGGCCGGTCTATCCGCCGTTGGCGCGGCAAGCTCGCATCCAGGGCACAGTCCGGTTGACCGCCGTGATCGCGAAGGACGGGACGATTCAGGAGTTGCAGGTGGTCAATGGCCACCCGCTTCTGGTCCCATCGGCCCTCGAAGCGGTTAAACAGTGGGTCTACCAGCCGACCCTCCTCAACGGAGAGCCGGTGGAAGTCATCACGCAGATCGACGTGAATTTCACGTTGAGCCAGTAGTTTTGATGTCGTAAAGACAAATTCAACTCGCAGGAGATACAGACAATGCTTTTGCAAATGCAGGTTTGGGCGTTCCTCCTTCTTCAGGAGGGCGCCGTAGGTTGGGACATCAGGTCCCTTTGGGCACAGATGGGCATCCCCGCGAAACTCGTGGTTGTCGTTATGTTCCTGATGTCCGCGTGGTCGATTGGAGTGATGTTGGATCGGATGCTGGCGTTTAGCGGCGCCCGCAAGCAGTCCCGGCAATTCGCTCCCGCCGTTGCCGGCGCTTTGCGCGAAGGCAAGCTGGATGAGGCGATCAAGATTGCCGACCGGTACAAGAAAAGTCACTTGGCGAAGGTAGTTGTAGCCGGACTCCAGGAGTTTCGGGCGCACGAACTGAGTCACGACATTCCAGGAGAGGATATCGAAGCCTCTAAGCGGGCTCTCGAGCGCGCGGAAGCGATCGTTCATGCCGAGCTGAAGCGAGGCACGGCCGGTCTGGCGACGATCGGGTCGACGGCTCCGTTTGTCGGACTGTTCGGCACGGTAGTCGGCATCATCAACGCGTTCAAGGGCATTTCGACCGAGAAGTCGACTGGTCTGGGCGCGGTGGCCGGCGGCATTTCCGAAGCCTTGGTGGCTACCGCTATCGGCCTTTTCGTGGCCATCCCCGCGGTGTGGATGTACAACTACTTCGCGGGCAAGGTCGAAGGGTTCGACGTCGAGATGAGCAACTCCAGTTCCGAGCTGATTGACTACTTCCTGAAGCGGTCCCAGCAGCGGTCCGGAGCCAGCAAATAGAATCCGGCTGTTCGCGCTGGACATAACAGACCTCGCGAGTTGAATGCGGGAGACGGCGGCGCGGCGCCTGTAAGCGCCCGCCGTCGCCCTGGAGAGAACCCGCGGGGAGTTGGGAGGAAATCGAAATGGCGAAACCCAAAGCAACGCCCCCGGTATCCGACATCAATGTGACCCCGATGGTCGACGTGATGCTCGTGCTGCTGATTATCTTCATGGTAGTCACGCCGATGTTGTCCAAGGGTGTCAGCGTCGAAATGGTCAGGACCAAGAACCCCATCGCGATGCAGGCAGCAGATAAAGAAGATGCGGTCCTGGTCGCCCTCACGCGCGAAGGGCGTGTATTCCTAGGCACGACGCAGATGAAGGCCGATGAACTGGCGCCGAAGGTGAAGGACCTGCTCGTCAACAAGCTGGACAAGACGGTGTACATTCGCAGTGATGCCAGGGCGAAGTACGAGAAAGTCGTTGAGGTCGTGGACAATCTGCGCGCGGCTGGCGTCGACCAGGTTGGGCTATTGACCGAACTGATCCAGGAGAAGAAGGGCGGCGCCGCCGCAGCGGCGGCCGCACCGCCTGCCGGCTAGCCGGCATCGGTGGCAAGAGAAAGGAGCAACAACCATGGCAATGGCAGTGGGCGGCCCCGGCGGCGGCCCGAAATCCGATATCAACATGACGCCGCTGATCGACGTCCTTCTGGTGCTGCTGATCATCTTTATGGTGATCACGCCTCTCACTCCGAGGGGCCTCGATGCGCTGGTTCCCCAGCCACCTCCGCCGGGTCAGCAGGCAGACGAGTCCCGGCAGCGTACTGTGGTCATCGTCATCAACCGGGACCGTAGTATGATGATCAACGCTGAGCCGACCGATGAGGGCAGACTGGGCCCGCGGCTGGAGGAAATCTTCAAGACCCGAGCCGAGCGTGTCGTCTTCGTGAAGGGTGACCCGGACCTTGAGTTCCAGTTCGTCGCCCGGGCGATCGACATCGCCAAAGGTGCCGGGATCGACAAAATCGGTCTGATGACTGCTAAGGTGGAGGCCGGTCTCTGATCCGGCCTTTCCCGAGGTCACTCGGACTTTAATCAGGAGCATGCTATGAATCGCAAAGTCATTACTGTACTGGGCGTCATCCTAACGCTCCTCCTGGTGGTAGCCGGAACGGGTTGCCAGAAGCTCAGGGCCCGCGACCAGCTCAACAAGGGGGTTAATGCCTTCCGTAACGCCTCGTATCCCGAAGCGGTCGAATTCTTCAAGCAAGCTGTGGAACTCGATCCGCAGTTCCCCACGGCTCGGCTGTATCTTGCGACTGCTTACATGATGCAATACATCCCGGGCGCAGAGTCCGACGAGAACATGCGGATGGCTCAGGCGGCGCACGACCACTTTGTCCAGGTTTTGCAAACAGACCCGAAGAATACGGTTGCGCTTGCTTCGATTGCTTTGCTTTACTTCAACCAGAAGAAGCTGGACGAAGCCCAGGAGTGGTATCAGAAACTGATCGAAGCCGATCCGAAGTACAAGGAGGCGCATTACACCCTCGGCGTAATCGCCTGGACCAAGACCTTCCAACCGAGGATGGAAGCCCGTGCGAAGCTCGGGATGAGACCTGAGGATCCCGGGCCAATCAAGGACAAGAAAGTCCGTGAGGCGCTCGCCGAAAAGAACCTACCAGTTGTCGAGTCCGGGCTGGACCATCTGAAGAAGGCCCTCGAGATCGACCCGGAGTACGACGACGCCATGGCGTACATGAACCTCCTCTTTCGTGAGCGGGCGGACCTGCAGGAGACGCAGGGCGCTTATAACAAGGACACCGAGGAGGCGGACAACTGGGTCCAGAAGACCCTCGATACGAAGAAGATCAAGGCATCGCGGACGCCTCAAGGCGGGATCACCGCGGAAGGGCAGTAGTTTCTCTTCTTTTCAGCGGCTTTCATCATTCCGATATAATTGAAGTAGACGGGCGGCGGACCTCCCTGCCCGTCGTTTCTTCTATGGCATCGGAGCCGACCACGGCCATCCCCCGCACTCCGGAGGCGATCGGCAACATGCCGGCCGTCGATGGGCACTACCTCAGTCTGCGCTCCTTTCTTCAGGAACTTCGTCCGAAGGAAGACTTCACTCCTCTCGACCAGGCGTACCGGTTTGCCGCGAAGCACCATGGCGCACAGACCAGGACCTCGGGTGAGCCGTACATGGTCCATCCGCTTGAGGTGACCCGGATACTGGCAGACATGAACATGGACATGCTCTGTCTCCAAACGGGGCTGTTGCACGACGTGGTCGAAGACACAGGCACCGGTCTCGAGGAGATTCGCAGAGTGTTCGGCGAGGAGGTAGCGCACTGCGTAGACGGTGTCACCAAGCTGAGCAAACTCAGCGTCTACTCCGCTGAAGACCGTCAAGCCGAGAGTGTTCGCAAGATGCTCCTGGCGATGGTCAACGACATTCGCGTCATCCTCGTCAAACTGGCGGACCGTGTCCATAATATGCGTACCCTCGACTGCCTCTCGCGCGAGCGGCAAGAGAGGATCGCCCGGGAAACGCTCGAAATCTATGCGCCCATCGCTCACCGCCTCGGAATGGGGAAGATCCGCGGCGAACTCGAGGATCTGTCCTTTCATTATTTGGAGCCCGAGTCGGCCGGAGAACTTGCCCGGCTGATTGAAAGCAAACGCCAAGAGAACGAGGCCTACCTGCAACAGATTAAAGGGGCCATCGAGGCAAAATTGAGGGCGGAGGGGATCCCGGCCCGAGTCGAAGGCCGCCTCAAGCGGGCCTATTCCGTCTATCAGAAGATGAAGCGCCAGAAGATCGCGGTCGACCAAGTATATGATCTGATGGCACTTCGTATTGTTACGGACTCGGTCAAGAATTGCTATGCCGCACTCGGCGTGATCCACCACGAGTGGCATCCGATCCCCGGGCGCATCAAGGATTTCATCGCCATTCCGAGGCCCAACCTGTACCAGTCGCTACATACCTCCGTAGTCGGGCCCGAGGGGCGCACGTTCGAGGTGCAGATCCGCACCGAGGAAATGCATCGCATCGCAGAGGAGGGGATCGCAGCTCACTGGAAATACAAAGAGGGAAACCGGGGCCAGTCCGACGAAATCCAGAGGATCGCGTGGCTGCGCCAGCTTGTCGAGTGGCAGCAGGAGATGCGGGATCCGAGTGAGTTCATGTCCACCTTGAAGGTGGACTTGTACCCGGAGGAGGTATACTGTTTTACCCCGCGCGGCAAGGTGATTGCGCTCCCGCGAGGCGCTACCCCGATCGACTTTGCGTACTCCATCCACTCGGATGTCGGGCACACCTGTGTCGGAGCCAAGGTCAACGGCCGCATCGTTACGCTGAAATACAATCTCCGAAACGGGGACGTAGTGGAGATTCTCACCCAGCCAGGCCACGTTCCAAGCAAGGACTGGCTGGCGTTGGTGAAAACCTCGCGCGCCCGCAACAAAATCAAGCACGTCATTAACGTCACCGAGCGGATAAAGGCGATCGAAATAGGCGAGAAGTTGTTTGAGAAGGAGGCGCGCCGGCTCGGTATTTCACTGAAGAGAATCGCTAGGGAAGACCTGGACCGAGTGGCCGGCGAGTACGGTTGCAGCAAGATGGAAGACGTGCACGCGGCGCTCGGCTTCGGCCGCTTTTCAGCGCGCCAGGTGCTCCAGAAGCTGGTCCCCCAGGCGACCGCGGAAACCCAGCCCGGCGAACAGGCAAAGGCGCCGCCTCCGGGTCCCATACAGCCGTCTCTTGTCGACGCCACCGACCTGGTCATCAAGGTCCGCGGCATCGACGACCTCATGGTCTACCGCGCCAAGTGCTGCAACCCGATTCTCGGCGAGGCAATCGTGGGCTACATCACCCGGGGCAAAGGTGTCGCTGTGCATTCCAGCAGTTGCCCGAATGTGCAGAACCTGTTGTACGAGGTGGAGCGGAAGATCGATGTCGAGTGGGCGCGTAGCGGCGCCGAACCGTTCCCCGTGAAGATGATCATCCACACTGACGACCGGCCCGGAATGTTGCACCAGTTGACGTCAATTCTGTCGGACGAAGAGAGCAATATTCGCACGCTGGAAGCGCGGATGGACGACCAACACGGCGGCGATGGCGCCCTGATCGACATGACCGTCGACGTGAGAGACAAGAAACAGCTTGAGCGGATTGTAACCTCAATGCGGCGTCTCTCGGGTGTTCGTGACGTGGAGCGGATATGATGCCTGCCAGCCACGGCGCAACCGAATTTGTCCCTCTGGAACCGGAGCACATCGCCGTCTCGAAGTCGAAAGGGATCAAGATCGACTGGAAAGACTCTCACCGCAGTGAATACAGTCTCCGGTTCCTACGAGACCACTGTCCGTGCGCCACCTGCTCCGGAGCGCACGGGACAGAGCCCATGAAGCCCGAGTCTGCATCTCCGTTCCAGATGTACAAGCCAACGCTGAAGATGCTTGGAGTCGAGCCTGTGGGTAACTACGCGATCCGCATTCAGTGGAATGACGGCCACGACACTGGGATCTTTTCGTGGGAGTATCTTCGCAGAATCTGCGGCTGCCCGGAATGCACCGGAGAAGCAGGGTAGGGCCCCGAATTACAGCAGGCGGAAATTAACCTCGATGGTTGCCGCAACCGTGACGGGTTTTCCGTCCTTCGCACCGGGGCGGAACTTCCACTTCTTGACCGCCTCGATTGCCTTCTCATCCAAGCCAAGTCCAAGAGCCCGAAGGACTTTGACGTTCTGGCAGGTGCCGCGCTCGGTCACCTCACAGTAGAGCACAACGGTTCCCTGGAACTTCGCCTTGCGGGCTTCCTCGGAATACTCAGGCTCAACCTTAAAGACCAACGTCGGAGCGCTGACGCCGCCGCCTACCCGGAACACGCCCCCACCGAAGCCACCGCCCTCGCCGGGACCGTAACCCGGACCGCGTCCAGGGCCTACGCCGCCGCCCGAACCGGAACCAATCCCGCCGCCGGAGCCAGGTCCGTTGGACGGGGGGCCGATTTTGCCGAGAGGGTCGCCGTACTGCGCCATGTTGACGTTGGGCAGATTAACATCCGGGGGCACCACGATCGTAGGCTCCATGATGAGCTTCGGATTTGGATTGTTGACCACGGCCATTGGGGGTGTGAACTGCCTCGGGGCGAGTTTCGGAAGGCGGCCTTTGCTGGCCGGTAAAGGCGAGCGGTCACCGCCACCGCCTCCACCGCCCATCGGCTGCGGTTTCGGGGTCTGTGGGATGTACGGCGCGATATCCGGCGCCACCAGGCTGATCGCGGTTTCCTTTACCTTATTCCGGATGGTGTCATTGGCCGCTAGTGAGAAGGCAAGAGTCACAACGGAGACATGAATCAAAACCGAGCCGATTCCGGCCCTGGCCTTATAGCCGCCGTAGAATCCCCAGATGTCCTTCACTGCGACCGGCTTGGAGGTCAACTTCAGCGGCGGCAGTTTCTCCGGAAAGATGAGATCTTTCAGGTTCCGAACAACTGAGACATACCACGGCGTTGCGGTTTCGAGAGGCAGCAAATGTTTCAGGTGGTCGTCCGCTGTTAAGACGGGCAAGCCATCCTGTGTATCGCCAACCCGGACTTCGTCGTTTTTTTCTTGCTCTGCCATGTCACTGCCAGCTCTCTTCCAGCCCCTCCCAGACAGAAGAGAAACGCTTCCACGCTCCCCTTTCATGGACGGAGCAGGCACCCATGTCGTTGCATAGAGCTCTCCCTTCCATGCAACACTACCCTACGGAAAATTGTAGCATACACTAGCCGCAAGAGATCCACTCTCCACAAAACAATAGACGATTTTACAAGGCAGTTGGTTCCGAGGAGTTGCTGTCCGGCTCGAGGGGGCCCGAAGCCTCCAGATCCTGGATCATCCGCCGGATTTCGAGGAAACCCCGCCACCCGACGACCACAACCACAACCGCGTACCAGGCGACGCACCCCCAAGTGAGCAAAAACCAGAATGGTCGTGACGGCATCGACGCTCCTCAGCCCGCCTTCCTTCTCCTGCCGGCCCACGAACCGGCGAGCATTCCGGCTGCTGCCAAACCAAAGGAGGCAAGTCCGGCCACCTCTACGTGCCTCGCCAGCCCTGACAGCAGGAAAGCTATCGGACTGACAGCCCCGCCGACAATGGCGGCGATCGCGCCGGTCTTGTTGGCGCCTTCCCAGTAGCAGCAGGCGACGAGCAGAACCGAGATGCTCGAGAGGTAGATGTTCGATGTGATTGCGAGATAATCCCACGCACGCCCAGGAATCTCGTACCAGAGCCCGTACGCGAGCAGGAACAGCCCGATGCCGAGGATGATAACCCGGTTCACCAACAGCCCGCCTCTTTCGGAAAAGGGCCTTTTCTTCTTGAGTGGCCGGATCACGTCGTTGTAGAGAATACTGCCCCAGGAGAGCATGTAGCTCGAGTCAGTGGACATCTCAGCAGCCAGCATGGCGGCCACAACAAGTCCGAGCAGTCCGGCAGGCAGCAACCGTGTAAGGTAGGCCGGCATGGCATGAATCGGGCTGAGGGACTCGCCTCTTGCTCCCAGCATCGCCAGCGCCGCCATTCCCCAGTACGCCGGAATCAGATACCGGCCCACGAAGAAGATACTGGTCCGGGTGTACATCCGCTGCGCAGTCTGAGGGTCCTTGGCCGAGAGCACCCGCTGGATATAGGTCTGCCACGTCAGCACGACCGCAAGCATGCTCAGCGCCTGCCAAAGTACGTAACCGGGCCCCATCCCGGGGCTGGTGAACGGATTGAACGCGCCATCGCCGCGCTCCGCGGCCACAACGGCGACGACCTTCTCCCACCCCGCATCCGCGGCGACAAGGATCGTTACCAGCACCACACCACCGCCGAGAACGAGGAATTGCAGGTAGTCCGTCACCAACACCGACAGCATCCCTCCGAGCACTGTGTACACGAGGACCATCAGTAGCAGGCCGGTCATCGTGAGCTCCAGGTAGCGCATCGGTATTCCGGTGACGATCGTCAGAAACTCGCCTCCCACCCGCAGGAAGATTCCCATGTTCAGAAGACCGCCAAGCACCATGACCAGCCCGGCAAGCAAGCGCACACGGGATCCGAAGCGGCGCTCGAGCAATTCCGGAATTGTGAGCGCGCCGGAAGCCCGCAGTGGTTTGATCACAAAGCCGGTCCAGCCGACGGCGGCGATAGCGATGGTAAGCAGTATCCCTGGGATGGCGCCGGCGAACCCGTTCTTGTAACCGAGCTCGGCCGTGTACATCGCGGTGACGATGCCGAACTCCGTGGCCGCCAGCGAGGCGATGCCCAGCGATACATCCATCTCGCGGCCGGCGACGAGGAAATGTTCGACCTTGCCGACGTAGCGCCGCATCGCCAGCCCGGTGGCCATCGTTCCGGCGAGGTAGATCGCGATGATCGACCAGTCCAATAGTCCGAGGGCGCTCGTCATTGGAGTTGTGTGGGTTTGCCCCCAGCCTGTCTCATAGAATCTCTCGAAACATCGCCTCGAAGTATGATAATGCGTACCGAGGAAAAGTACATGGTAGCCAGCAAACATCCAGTTTCCAGTTCTCATCCGAAACGCCGCGAGTTTCTGTTCGCCGCGGGCGCGTCGCCGCTCGCCGCGGGTGCTGTAGCCGTGCAAGGCAGTGCTCCGGCCGGTGGCGGAAAGCCCATCGGAGTCGGTTTGATCGGCTGCGGCGGCCGGGGTTCACACCTGATTCAGACCGCCCGCCAACTGAATGAAGTCGGCGTTCCGGCGGAAGTCGTTGCGGTGTGCGACATCTACCAGCCGAGGCTGGAGCGCCTTGCGACGCGTATGAAAGCAAAGGAATACAGCCGCTCCGCTGAACTCATTCGCGATCCGCGAGTGAACGCGGTCATCGTCGCCACGCCAGATCGGCTGCACGTCCACCATGCGCTCGAAGCCGTACGCGCCGGCAAAGATGTCTATTGTGAGAAGCCGCTCACGCACTGGGCTCAGTTCGACAAACTTAAGGAACTGGTGCGCGAAGTGCGGGCGCGGAAAACGGTCTTCCAGGTCGGCGCGCAGTGGGTCTCCGACCCGATGTGGGCGCGCGCGGCTGAGCAGATCAGGGGCGGCGTCATCGGCAAAGTTGTCCATGCGCAGACCGGCTACTTCCGCCACGGCGACAGCGGCGAGCGCGGCATGCCGATTGACGACCCCAACGCGCAGGCGGGCCACGGGCTCGACTGGGAGGCCTTCCAGGCCGATGCGCCGCGCCGCGACTTCACCGTGTCGCGTTTCTTCCAGTGGCGCATGTACGCCGACTATTCCGGTGGTCCCGTGACGGATCTTTATCCGCACCCGCTGACCCGGCTACTGAAGGCTCTGGGAGTGGGGATGCCGAAGAAGGTCGTCGCCTTCGGCGGCAAGTTCTTCTACGATGGCGGCCGCGATGTTCCGGACACGTTCGACATGCTCATTGAGTACCCCCAGGGTATGACGGTGTCGCTACTCGGCACGATTGTGAATGACACCATGATCGAGACTGTCATCCGTGGCTCAGAGGGTACCGTGAAATTCTCGGGCGAGGCGCAACTGTCCGTGTCCCCGCAGCCCGGCGCTCCGGAACGCCGGCGCACGATCGCGACGGATCGCACCGGACTTGACCACATGCGCGATTTCATCGAGTGTGTCCGAACGCGCCAGCGACCCATGTGCGACATCGAGCTCGGCTACGCCGTGCAGACGGCGCTGATCATGGGGATGCGTTCGTACGTGGAAGGAAGAGTGGCGTCCTTCGACGCCGACAAAGAGGAGATCAGAATGTCATGATTACCCGCCGCACTTTTCTCGTCGGGGGAGCTTTGTTCCCCCTCACGAATGCCGCCGTCCGCAGTGACCACGTCAAGGGTGAGAAAGTCTCATTCCACCAGGACGCTCGGCTTCTTTTCGAGTACCGATATTCCGCAGAAGCCCCAAAGACCTATGTTCACCCGTTCTGCGCGCCAGACGGGAACGTCACCCTCGACAGCCCGGCGGACCACGTACATCATCGCGGGGTGATGCTGGCCTGGAGCGATGTCAACGGCTTCGACTTTTGGGGAGAGCAGAATCCGGGCAAGCACGGCCGGATCGTCCACCGGCGGTTCGCGGGACTTCGCAAGGACAGGCTTGTCTCACTCGAAGACTGGGTAGCCGAAGGCAAAACGCTCCTCACCGAGCGGCGCACCATTGCCGTGCCCATCTCTTCCAAAGATGCAGTGTGGCTCGACTGGACGAGCGAGCTCAGCGCCGTTTCCGGACCGGTCCAGCTCTCGGCGGCG
>DATIFQ010000303.1:0-20574 GCA_035455185.1 Bryobacteraceae bacterium
ATCATGAAGGAGCTGATGGAGAACCAGAACGCCATCATCTTCATCGACGAGCTGCACACGCTGGTAGGCGCGGGATCGGCCGAGGGATCGCTCGACGCGGCAAATATCCTGAAGCCGGCGCTTTCGCGGGGCGAGATCCAGTGCATCGGCGCGACCACTCCGGCCGAGTACCGGAAGTCGATCGAGAAAGACCGCTCGCTTGAGCGTCGCTTCCAGGCGGTGAAGGTGCCGCCACCCACAGAGGTGGATGCGATCAAGATCCTGTTCGGAATCAAGGAGCGCTACGAGAAGTTCCACGCGGTTGCCTATACCGACGACGCGATTGAGACGGCAGTGCTGGCGTCGACGCGCTTTATTCCAGACCGCTTCCTGCCGGACAAGGCGATCGACCTGATCGACGAGGCGGGCGCGCGGGTGAAGCTGCGGCAGACGACGCTGCCCTCCGAGGTGTCGGAGATACAGAAGCGGATCAAGTTCATCGTTCACCGGATGGAGAACGCGATCGCGAACCACGAGTTCGAGAAGGCGCGTTTCTACTCCGACGAAGAGCGCAAGGAACGCGAGAACCTGCGGCTGCTCCGCGAAAAGTACAACCTGGACGATACGTCGACCGGGGTGGTGACGAAGGACGACATCGAGGACGTGGTGGCGCGGTGGACGGGCGTGCCGATGACGGCGATCAAGGAGGAAGAGGTCGCCAAGCTGCTGCGGATCGAGGAGGAGCTGCACAAGCGGGTGATCAGCCAGGAAAAGGCGATCGGCGCGCTGGCGCGGGCGATCCGGCGTTCGCGGGCCGGGCTGAAGTCGCCGAAGCGGCCGGCAGGATCGTTCCTGTTCCTCGGGCCGACGGGCGTCGGCAAGACGGAAGTGGCGCGGGCGCTGGCGGAGTTCCTGTTCGGGAGCGAGAAGTCGCTGGTGCGGTTCGACATGTCGGAGTTCATGGAGAAGCACTCGGTCTCGAAGCTGATCGGCTCGCCGCCGGGATACGTGGGGTACGAAGAGGGAGGCCAACTCACGGAAAAAGTGAAGCGGTCGCCGTATTCGGTGATCCTGCTCGACGAGATCGAGAAGGCGCACCCGGACGTCTACAACATCCTGTTGCAGGTGTTCGAGGACGGGCAGTTGACCGACGGCCTCGGCAACACGGTGGACTTCAAGAACACCATCATCATCATGACCTCGAACCTCGGGGCGCGGCACCTGGAGAAGCGGGTGCAGATCGGCTTCTCCGCGCCGACAGGCGAGGGCGGCATCCCGCAGAAGATCGAGGACATGGTGATGGCGGAGGTAAAGAGGGCGTTCAATCCCGAATTCCTGAACCGCCTGGACGACGTGATCCTGTTCAACTCCCTGGCCGACGAAGACCTGGTGAAGATCATCGACCTGCTGGTGGGCCAGATCAACGTGAACCTGGAGCCGAAGCAGATCAAGATCCACCTGGCGCCGGAGGCGTCGAAGTACATTCTGGAGAAGACCTGCACGGACCGCAGTTATGGGGCGCGTCCGTTGCGGCGGGCGCTCCAGAAGTACATTGAGGACCCGCTCTCGGAGGCGCTGATTCAGGGGTCGCTGCCGCGGCCGGCGGAGCTGGAGGTTTACCTGAGCGAGACGGGCCTGTACTGCCGTCCGGTGAAGGAAGCCGAGGAGCAGCTTGTCGGCGCGGGAGGCGATTCGGCGCCGGTGGGCACGCCGCTGTACGTGTTCTAAGCCCGGCCAGGGACGCATTCTCGAAAACAACGCGTTCGCGCGGCGCACGAGTGAATGCGTTGATTTCAAATCACTTGTTGTGACAAGACTCGGTGCAGGGACGCATTTTCCGCAAGATGCGTCACTGGATTTCATACTTTTGCCGATCCGGCCCTAGCCCGGTTCCGGAAATTGACCAAACAAAGCCAATTTTCGGATAAATCTACCCTTTTCATTCCATTACAGAGAAACATAGTTTTCCACAGCCCCACGAAAGGGTGAGGGTATTTTCACTCATATGGGTATGAAATCTCGGTTCGCGGGTACGGGGTACCAGCGGTCAGCTATCGGCGATCAGCCGTCAGCCGGTCCCAAGGGCACGGGGGACCATCTGACTACCCAATACCACGGGGGCGAAGAAGACCGGCGTCGGTTCGTGGGTGTAGTTGTTGAAATAAAAGGAAATAGCTTGAGGCGAAGGATGTGAATGCCAACGGTGGGGCGGAAACGGAGAAATTCCGGCTGGGCGGCCTCGGATCCAGCCGGAAGGAGGAAAATCAGCAATCAGCGGTCAGCAATCAGCGGTCAGCCATCAGCGGTCAGCGCTGACGTCACATTTTCTGGATGCGGATGGCGCCGTTGGAGGTGGTCAGTGTGATGGGAGGGCCGCCGGCGCCGATAGTTCCATCGAGGTGGTTCTTGCCGGGTTCTCCGGCGCTCTTGACTTCAAGATCGCTGGAGATCGAGGCGTTCGAGGTGTTGGCTTTCAATCGCGCCGCCGTGGTGGCGGGCAGGCGCAGGGTGATGCCGCCGTTGCTCGTAGCCGCTTCGATCTCATTCTCCTTGAACGATCCCATCTCCAGTTCGATGCCGCCGTTCGACGTGGTCAGCTTGATGGGCTGGCGTGGCGTGACTTCGCGCAGCGAGGCCTGGATGCCGCCGTTCGACGTCTCGACGACCGCAGCACCCTGAACCTCGTCGAGTTCCACGCCCGCGTTGGAGGTGGTCGCCTCCAGCGCTCCCTTGAGGCGCTCGGCGTGGACGGAGCCGTTCGAGGTGCGGACGCGCGCGTCTCCCTCAATCCCGTCGATCCGCACGGCGCCGTTTGACGTCTCGACACGCTCCAGATTGGTCCGGTTCGGGACCCGGATCACATATTTTGCGCCCATGTTGCCGCGGTGTCCGGTGGGACGCACTGTGCGAATTCGAACGGAGTCGCCCGTGGCTACGATGTCCACGCGCAACGCGTTCCGGGCCTGCTCGGTACTGGCGTACTTTGTGCCGCTGATTTCGGCGGTCTCCCGGTCCCAGCCGGAGATTTCGACGGAGCCGTTGAAGGTCTCGACGTAGAGGCGGCCGCCCGCCTTCAGGGGATGGCTTTGGCTAAAATCCTCCTGAAACCGCTGGGCGTTGCCCCATTCCTCGAAATCACATCCGGCGAGGCTAACCAACGCCGCCGAGAGCAGGAATACAAATGCTGACTTGTGCATGTTCGCGTACCTCGCTGGAGAGATACGCAACCAGCAGATCGGAAGTTCCGTCGAGTGCGGGCCGGCTCAGAGGCGGCGAAGGCGGGGGACGGCGGCGAGTGAGGGGGCGTCACGGGGATCGACCGGGACGACGGCGCCGGAAAAGGCAAAACGGTAGGGCGCACCGGTGACCGGGCCAACTACGGTAAGGCCGGTGCGTCCGGTGTACTCGAAATCGACAGGCTCCGGCGGCGGCGGCGCGGGGCGGGCAGCCGGATCAGTTGGCTCGGTAACGAGAAGCTGTCTCTTTTGGCCGCAGCAAGGCATCGTGACGTTCCTCAGGATCTTCGGTCCAAAGCGCTTTCGGAGCGCTCGGGATCAGGCGCTCGAACAGGATGGCGCCGCCGGACAGGGCCGGCCACAAAAGGAGCCGCTCCCCCCAACCCTCCCCGAGCAGGAGGGCGAGCGGAGCGGCCAGCCAGAGGCTTAGGCAGTAGAAGCAGTCCAGCAGATTTCCCCAGAATCCGACGCCGGCGAGGCGCCTCAGCCGCACGATGGCGTCCCACGGGCCGTCTTCTGCCGCAAGCAGGTGCGTGACGCGCCAGACGGCGAGGATACCGAGGAAGAGCCAGTAGAACTTCATTGCTGAATGCCGAGCAGGTACTGCACAGGGCCGTAGGAGTACTCGGCGGTGTTGTAGCCGTTGGTCACCCGCAGGACGGCGCCTACGTTGAAGGCGAATGTACAAAACGGCTGCCCAGGTGCGAGCCAGTTACCGCTGGCAGGGACGACATAGGCGGTAACGAAACCGCCGGCGTCGGCCAGCGGCTCATGCGGGAAGAGCGTACCGAACAACTGGTTGCAGGAGGCTCCTCCCCCGTGGACGTAGGAACTGGAAATCGGCGCGCTCGTTTCGCCCCCCGGCCCGGTAGTGGTGGCGATCCCGAAGCCGCCGATGTTGCCCTTGCGCACCGTGAGGTCGTAGGACCGGAGAAAGCCCTGCCGCTGGAGCGCCTTGAATCGCACGGTGACGCGGGCGGGGGAGGGTTCGCCGGAGAGGCTGAAGAGCGCGCAGTCGCCGCCGGTTTGGGAGCCCATGGTGACGGAGGGAATGGCAAGCTCCGGAATCGTGTTGTCGATGTAGAGGGTGACGGTGTCCACGGCGCCGGCCACCTGCATGCCGGAAGCGTCGTAACCCTGAATCCGGAACTGGACGGTTCCGGGCGCCGGGGCGTACGGCGGCGAACCTCCTGCGGAGCTAACGACGGCCCGGAGTTCGCGTTCGGAACCGGCGAAGTTGAGATTGTTCTGGATGTTGTTATACGCCTTGGCCGGTTGGAGCGGCCCGCCCGAGGTCAACTCGAGCATGCGGTCAAAAGGCCCGATTTGCTCGGTGACCATGGTGATCTTGAGCAGGGGGAGCGGCTCCTGGTAGAACTCCCATGCAGACCAACCGAGGCCCACGCGGTGGCGGTGACGGACTGTGTATTGGGTGACCGGAAGGTCCTTGTTGAAGCAGGCGAAGAAGCGGAGCGCGCCTCCCCAGGCGGCGCACCGTGCCTGCGGGATGTCGGGCAGAGAGACGTCCGTGCAGGTGACACGGCCGGCGGCGTCAAACGTGGTGGCGGCGACGCGGATTCGGATGTTCCCGATGGAGTAGATGAGCGCATCCTCCTGGCATCCGGTGGGCGGACGGCGAAGGCGGCCGCGGGGGATGCAGAGGTCGATGCGTTTCAGCAACGGAACGTTCCAGTAGGGCGCAGTTTCGAAAGCCACGCCGCCGGGCAAGGTAGCATCCAGGAGCTGGACGATGAGGTCGGGCATCGCCTGGACGACCTCGTCCTCTCCGGCGGCGACATCCACATCGGCTTCGCCGAAAAACTGGGCGAGCGAGCGGGAGAAGCGGAAGATATAGTTTCCGTTGCGGTCGGTGGCGCATGCGCCGAGGGTCTCGCGAGACCCGGTGCCCGTGTAGGGGCCACCGGCCAGTTCGGCGGCAGTACGGTCGTACTCCTGGAAGCGGAGCACGTAGCCGGCGAGCGGATCGGTAAGACAGAGCGGCCGGATTGCATCGGCGATTCGGCCGGCGGCGACACGATCGAAGTCCACGGCGAGACGCGCGGGCGCCGAAACGGCAACGGAGCGGACCGCGAATGACCGCACTTCCTCCTCGGCCTCTGGGGATTCCACCGCTCCTACTTCGCGGACCGCGGGCGCGCGCGGGACAATCTGGACGCGCCTGGCGGGGATGGCGACCTCCTCCGCGAGAGGGATGACGAGGGGTGTAAAGGGCGGCGGGTCGGGGGGAGGACCGGGCGGAACCGGCGGGAGTGGAATCCGCTCCGGATAAAGTCTTTCGATGGGGACGCGGAGGACGGGGTTCTTCAGGGCGTCGATGAGGGCGTCGGCGGTCTCGATGACGATCCAGCGCCGGATGCAGGGGTTGATGAGGCAGCCGCTGTAGGCGAGGACATTTCCGTAAACGAGGAAGTCGGTGGCGGTAACGGGGGTGGAACAAGTGAGGACGAGGTCGTTGAAGTCGATGTCGGAACCGCCGCCGTCATCACTCTCGATGTCGAAGCGGTACTGACCGGCTACGACCGCCGGGAACTTGATCCGGTCGGCAGAGTCGACAAAGCCGGTTCCGGGGTTGTTCTGGATGCGGACGATCCAGGAGGCGCCGGTGACAAAGACCGGGGCGGCAGCGACGTCACCGGGATAGGTTCCGTTGCCGGTGGCGGCGCCCTCGATGACGAAACGTTGCGGAAACGCTGCACTCTTGGACTTGACCGAGACGGTCCAGGAGCCTTGCATGGTGATGGGCATGTTATTTCCTCCAGTGTGTGAGCGGCCTGTGGGTGCTCCTTAAGAAAGTTCGCTGTAGCTTACGCTCCTTAACTGCATGCGTCCGCTCCCTGCGGCCACGGCTCGGTTTGCATGGGACAAGATTCGAAAAAACCGGGCGTGGCGCGGCGGGACCACGCTCACGCCCGGGGCGTCCCAGGAGCCGCGGAATCGATCGCGGCAGCGGCCCTCCGTAATGGAGCGTAAGGGATGCCGGGGGTTCCGTCAATGTCCATTTTGGCCATCTTTCGGCTAGGGACTGCTAGCAGATAACTCCGTTTGTTAACCCGGGAATAACGCCGGCAAGGCGCATGATATTCTGAAGGTTCACCCCCTTCATCTCTGGTATTCATGAAAAAACTACTGGCGCTAAATCGCAGCGAGATCGCTATCCGCATCTTGCGGGCGGCTAATGAACTTGGGCTCCAAACAGTCGCTATTTACTCGAAGGAAGACCGACTCAGTCTGCACCGCTTCAAGGCGGACGAAGCGTACCTCGTGGGTCCGAACAAGGGGCCGGTGGAGGCATACCTCGACGTCGACGGCATCGTCGGATTGGCCAAGGAGAAGGGCGTTGATGCGATCCACCCGGGATACGGCTTCCTTTCTGAGAACCCAGCGCTGGCGCGGGCCTGCGACCAGGCAGGCATTGCATTCATCGGGCCGAGCGCCGAGTTGCTCGACTTGTTGGGCGATAAGACGGCGGCGCGGAGACTGGCACAGCGAGTGGGCATTCCGGTAGTGCCGGGCACGGAAAAACCGGTCTCGGATCCGGCGAGGGCCGAGAAGACGGCGCAGGAGATCGGATTCCCGCTGATCATCAAAGCGGCATTCGGCGGCGGCGGGCGGGGCATGCGGGTGGTGAATTCCCCAGAGGAATTCGCGCCGCGCCTAGCCGAGGCTCGGCAGGAAGCGGCGGCCGCATTCGGTAACCCGGCGGTGTTTCTGGAACGCTACATCCCGCGGGCGAAACATCTGGAGGTGCAGATCCTGGGTGACCGGCACGGCAACGTGTTACACCTCTACGAGCGCGACTGCTCGGTACAGAGGAGGCACCAGAAGGTGGTGGAGGCGGCGCCGGCAGTCTCGCTGGACATCTCGATCCGTAAGGCGTTAGCGGACGCGGCGGTACAACTGGCGCGGGAGGCAGGTTACTACAACGCGGGAACGGTGGAGTTCCTGGTGGATGTCGACACCGGCGAGTGGTTCTTCATCGAGGTGAATCCGCGCATCCAGGTGGAGCATACGGTGACGGAGATGGTGACCGGAATCGACATCGTCCGTTGCCAGATCCAGCTCGCGCAGGGGCTTTCGCTGCATGGACCCGAAATGAACCTGCCGCCTCAGGAGCAGGTGCCGCAGCACGGCTATGCGCTGCAGTGCCGCGTGACGACCGAGGATCCGGAGCACAACTTCGTTCCCGACTACGGGAAGCTGTCGACGTACCGGTCGCCGGCGGGATTCGGCATCCGGCTGGACGGAGGGACGGCATACGGCGGCGCAGTGATCACGCCGTATTACGACTCGCTGCTGGTGAAAGTGACGGCATGGGGGCGGGAGTTCGTCCATGCGTGCCAGCGGATGGACCGGTGCCTGCGGGAGTTTCGCATCCGGGGCGTCAAGACGAACATTCAGTTCCTGGAGAACGTCGTCAACCATCAGGTATTTCAGTCCGGGCAGGCGACGACGTCGTTCCTTGACGAGACGCCGGGCCTGTTCCGCTTCACGCCGCGGAAGGACCGAGCGACGAAGCTGCTGACCTACCTGGGCGAAGTGCTGGTGAATGGGAACCCCGAGGTAGCGGGGAAAAAGCGGCCGGACCGGATCGTACCGGCGCCGGCGCCTGCGCACGAAGTCAGCACGCCGCCGAAGGGAACGCGGCAACTGCTGAACGAACTGGGGGCCGACAAGTTCTGCGAATGGACCCGAGCGCAGAAGCGGCTGCTGATGACGGACACGACGTTCCGCGACGCGCACCAGTCGCTGGTGGCGACGCGTTTCCGCACGTACGACATGGCGGCGATCGCCGACTACGTGGCGCACCGCCTGCACGGTCTCTACAGCCTCGAGATGTGGGGCGGCGCGACGTTCGACGTCGCCATGCGCTTTCTGCACGAGGATCCGTGGGTGCGGCTGCGGCGGTTGCGGGAACTGATTCCGAACATCTGCTTCCAGATGCTGTTGCGAGCGTCGAACGCGGTGGGATACACGGCGTATCCCGACAACGCAGTGCGCGCGTTCATCTACGAGGCGGCGGCGCAGGGGATCGACATTTTCCGTATCTTCGATTCGCTGAACTGGCTGCCGAACATGAAGGTGTCGATGGAGGCGGCGCGTAAGACGGGCAAGGTATGCGAAGCGGCGATCTGCTACACGGGCGACATCCTGGACCCGGCGCGCGAGAAATACTCGCTCGGCTACTACATACGGCTGGCAAAGGAACTGGAGAGCATGGGCGCGCACATGATCGCCATCAAGGACATGGCAGGGCTGTGTAAGCCGTATGCGGCCGGAAAGCTGGTGAAGGCACTGAGGGATGTCACGGACCTGCCGGTCCACTTCCATACGCACGATACCAGCGGCGTGAGCGCTTCGAGTGTGCTGAAGGCGAGCGACGCCGGGGTGGATGTGGCGGACGCGGCGATCGCGTCCGTGAGCGGGTCGACGAGCCAGCCGAACCTGAACTCGATCGTCGCGGCGGTAGCGCATACGCGGCGCGACACGGGGATCGACATCGAAGCGCTGAACCGCTGCGCCGATTACTGGGAGGTAGTGCGGACCTACTACGCTCCGTTTGACACGGGTCCACGAACGGGATCGGCCGAGGTGTATCTGCACGAGATGCCCGGGGGGCAGTACACCAATCTCAAGGAGCAGGCTGAGGCGATGGGGCTCGGCGAGCGCTGGCCGGAAGTCGTGCGCACATACGCCGAGGTGAACATGGCCTTCGGCGACATCGTGAAGGTGACACCGTCAAGCAAAGTGGTCGGCGACATGGCGCTCTTCCTGGTGAGCCACGGCATGAGCGTGCGGGAGTTTGAGAGGCTCGGTCCGGACCATCACCTGACGATTCCGAATTCGGTAGTGGAAATGTTTTCCGGGGCGCTGGGTGAGCCAGACGGCGGCTGGCCTAAGAAAATCCAGAAGGTAATCCTGCGCGGGGCGAAACCTCAACGGGGCCGGCCCGGAGCGCGGCTGAAGCCGGTGGATCTGGACGAGACCGCGTCGATGCTGGAAAAGAAACTCGGGCGGAAGCCGGCGCGGGACGAAGTGCTGAGCTACATCATGTATCCGGAGGTGTTCCTGAAGTTCGCCCGGACGCAGCAGACGTACGGCGATATGGAGAGTCTACCAACGCCGCAGTTCTTCTATGGCATCGAAAAGGGCGAGGAGATCACGGTGGACCTGGAGCCAGGCAAGACACTGGTGATCAAGTTCCTTACGATCGGAGAGCCGCACCCCGATGGACTCCGTACGGTGTTCTTCGAACTCAATGGTCAGCCGCGGGAAGTGAACATCCGGGACCGTTCGCTCCAAGTGAAGGCGCCAGAGCAGCCGAAGGCGGACCCGGGCATCGTGGGACACGTCGGAGCGCCCATCCCGGGAGTGGTGACGGCGGTGGCGGTGGAACTGAACGAGGAAGTGAAGAAGGGCGACAAGCTGCTGGTGATGGAAGCAATGAAGATGCAGACCACCGTGTATGCGCCCGTTGCCGGTAGGGTCATGCAGAAACTGGTTCAGCCAGGCCAGCAGGTGGAGTCGAAGGACCTGTTGATCGTCATTGAATGACGCCTGGGAGTGCGTTGATCACGGCAGTCACGGCAGGAGATCTTTCAGTCGTAACGAGCGAAGATCGGGAAGCAGGACGTCCGGCGAAGCGCCGCTAAGCTCCTCAAGACTGGAGAGTCCGGTAGCTACTGCGACCGCCTGGATGCCGTTGGTTTTCGCGGCCTCGACGTCGGCCGGCGTGTCACCGATCAGAGAGATGCGGGCGCCGTTGCGGATGAGGTCCTTCTCGCGGGCGAGGCGGATTGCGATGCGCGCGAGGCCGGTTCGGGTTGCATGCATTCCGGCGAAGGCGGCAAGGGTGAAGTGCTGCTTCAAGCCAGCCCGCTCCACTTTCTTCCAACCGATGCGGGGAAGATTGCCCGTGACCAGGCCCATCGGAACACCACGGCGGGACAGGCCCGAGAGGAGCCTTCGCACACCGGGACATGTCTTGCGCTCAAGACTTGGAACGCGGCGGACGTAAAGAGACTGCGCACGGCGCAGGATTTCAGGCAGAGCCTCGCGGATGAGGCGGCGGGAAGCGCCGGCGTTGCTCAGCATGACGGTGAGGATGTCCGGGTCGAGCATGCCGTGGAGCGGGATGCCGTCGGTGGTGGTTGCAAGTCCGGTGGCGTGCCGAACGGCGTCGATGAGCGATTCACGATGATGCGGCCCGGCGCGCCGGATCAGCGTACCGTCGATGTCAAACAGGACGAGAGCGTCCGCCGGAGAGCTTCTGCGGGAGGCCATTCTCTACTACTATAGCGGCATGGAGAAGCGCTCCCCGGCCCCGCGGTGGCTGCCTGTGCGTTCCGCCCTTTCAGTGGCCGGCCTGATCATGCTGCCGCTGATCGTGGTGGTCCTGGCGGTTCTCCAATATCGCTGGATTGGGCAGGCGAGCGAGGCCGACCGCGAACGGATGCAGATCGGGCTGAACACTTCGGTCAGCCAGTTCCTCGAAGACTACCGCAGCGAATTGTACCGTGTCTGCACCGCCTTCCGGCCCGAGCCTGGGATCGTCGCGAGCCGCGACTGGGGTCAGTACGTCAAGCGTTACGACGAGTGGAGGCGGACGACTTCGTTCCCCGACCTGGCCGGAGACGTGTTTGTGTGGGAGCTCGAGCATATCGACGGATCCCGCCTGATTCGAGTCACCATGCAGAGTAGAGAAGTGCGGGCGGTGGAATGGCCACCCGAACTTGGAGCGTTACGTAGCACACTGGACGAGCAACGGCGCGAATTGGGCGACAGCCGCCGGCGGGACGTTCGCCTGCGTGCCTGGACGTTGCACGAGGCGGCGCCCGCATTGACACACCTGCTCTTCCAGTTCACACCACCCACCACGCCGGGTGAGAGGCCGCAGTTCCACGTGGCTGGATTCTTGATCGTAAAACTGAACCCCAGTTGTTTTGAGCAAAGGCTTTTCCCGGAGCTGACGAGGAGGCATTTTGGCTCCCGCGACGGACGCGCATACCAAGTTGCGATTCTGAACAAAGAAACTCCGGCGAAACCGATCTACCGTTCCGAACCGGCCGTTAGCGAAGCCGCCGCCGCTTCAGCAATCGTCCGGGTCGATCTTACGGGATCTGTGCCGGAGAACTACATCTTGCCTCGACCCGCGCTGGAGCAAGGGCGCGCAGAGGAACTCGGGCCTCCGCCGGTGCTCGTGCCCGGGAATGAAGAAGAGAGTTGGCAACTGCTGGTGTGGCATCGGTTCGGCTCGCTCGATGCGGTCGTGGCACGCATCCGGAGGCGCAATCTCGCCGTGAGTTTTGGTGTCCTCTTGTTCTTGACCGCTGCTTTGACGATGCTGGCCATCTCCACGCGGCGGGCTCAACGGCTGGCCGAACTCCAGATCGACTTCGTGGCGGGTGTTTCGCACGAGCTTCGCACGCCGCTGGCGGTGATCTGCTCCGCCGGAGACAACCTCGCGGAAGGGGTGGTGGATACGAAGCCGCAGGTGCAGCAATACGGGGAACTGGTCCGGGCGGAAGGGCGCCGCCTCCGCGCGATGGTGGAGCAGATTCTCCATTTTGCCGCAGGACAGACCGATCGCAGGTACGAGCTGCGCCCCACAGAGGTGGCCGCACTGGTGGACGGCGTGCTTGAGGACTCGGGCTCCGCGATTCAGGCCGCCGGATTCTCCGTTGAGGCGCAGATCGCACCGGGTCTGCCGCGGGTCCTGGTGGACGGGGCCGCATTGAAACAATGTCTCCAGAACCTCGTCAACAACGCCTTGAAATATGGTGAGAACGCACGGTGGATCGGCGTGCGCGCGAATGGTAATCACGGCGAGGTTCGAATCACGGTCGAGGACAGAGGCATGGGAATCGAGCCTGCGGAGTTGCGTCACATCTTCGAGCCGTTCTATCGCGGCAGGGCAGCCAGGGCGGCACAAATTCACGGGACCGGGCTCGGACTGAACCTGGCAGCGAGGATCGCCGAAGCGATGGGTGGCCGAATCACGGTGAAAAGCGCACCCGGCAAGGGCAGCTCCTTCACTCTCCATCTGCCTGCGATGAAAGACGATGACCGGCAAAAGGGCGAGAAGGTGTGACATGAACGAGAACATCCTGCTGGTCGAGGACGAACCGGGTCTGCGCATCACCCTCAGTGACCGGCTCCACAGCGAAGGCTATCAAGTGGAGACGGCCGCCGATGGGGAAGAGGGCCTGGAGCGTGCCGCGGGCGGGCCCTTCGATCTGATCGTTCTCGACATTATGCTGCCGCGAAAGAGCGGCTTGGATGTATGCCGGGATTTGCGCCAGCGTGGATTCACGACACCGATCCTTATGCTGACGGCGCGCGGCCAGACCGTCGACAAGGTGATCGGGCTGAAGCTCGGGGCGGACGATTACCTGACCAAACCGTTCGAGATGCCTGAATTGCTGGCGCGGATCGAGGCGCTGCTCCGGCGCGCCCGCCAGGCGCCGGCGCAGCCCGGATCGACGCACCGGTTCGGCTCGATCCAGGTCGATCTGCGGGGAACGGAAGTCCTGAGAGATGGAAAGCAAGTGCCTCTGTCGGCCAAGGAGTTCCAGTTGCTCCGGTACTTTATCGAACACCCCGGCGAGACATTGTCCCGCGAGAAACTCCTGAGCGATGTCTGGGGTTACGGCGAAACCATGTCGACGCGGACGGTGGATGTTCATGTCGCATGGCTCCGGCAGAAGCTCGAGAACGATCCGAAGCAGCCCCAGTTGATCGTGACGGTTCACGGCCTCGGATATAAGTTCGCCGGGTGAAAAGCTCCGGTACCGTTCATCAGTCCTTCACGATTGTTAAGACGATGTAAAGCGAGTTTTACCCGGTCTTTACCGCCCGAGCATAACCCTATCGCGTCCAAAGTCGTTTCTACATGTAAGGGGCCGCGGGCCCCGGTCGATGAAGAAACGACTTTGGATTCCAATAGTTATCCTGGCTGCCACAGTAACAACGTCCGGCCAGACGGCGCGCCCGATCGGGGTCGTGACAGCGATCGACGCCGGCGCGAGTTCGATCACTCTCCACACGGACTCCGGACCGGACGTTCTGGTCCGGTTCGATAAACAGACCGCCTTCCTTCGGGTCGCGCCCGGTGAACGGAACTTGAACAACGCCGTGAAGATTGCGATTACCGATGTCGGCGTAGGAGACCGAATTCTCGTGCGCGGAACTACCTCAGCCGATTCGAAGTCGGTCGCCGCATCGTCCGTGATTGTCATGAGCAAGGCTGACATCGACAAGAAGCACGCCGCCGATCGCGCGGAATGGAAGAGACGAGGGATCGGCGGAATCGTTACCGCGCTGAGGCCTGAGGCCAAGGAACTCACGATCTCCGTGCCCGGCCTGATGGGTTCCAAGATCACGATCATTACGCCAGTGGGAAACGCGGTGTGGCGACGGTATGCGCCCGACTCGGTGAAATTCAGCGATGCGAGGCCGAGCCGGTTCGAGGAAATCGGGGTAGGCGATCAGGTGAAGGCGATGGGAACCAGGAGCGATGACGGGACACGATTCACCGCGGAGGAGATTGTCTCCGGCTCATTCCTGAACATCGCCGCGACGGTGGATGAGGTGAATCCAGGCGGCAGCATGGTGAAGGTGTCGGACCTGGCAACAAAAAAACACTTGACGGTGAGAGTGGCGCCGGAATCGAACTTGCGCATGGTTCCACCCTTCCTAGCGCGAATGCTGGCAATGAGGAGTGCTGGGGAGGCGGGTACTGAGGGACGACTCCCACCGGAAGGAGGGCGACCAGGTTTTTCGGAAAGACCGCCAGAGGGGGTCCGGCCCGGAATGAACAGCCCGGCAGGCACGCCTGACCGTCCACGGGACCTTGAATCGATGATCGAGAGGATGCCGGCTGTGACGCTGGCCGACTTGAAACCGGGCGCCGCCATCGCCATCGCGAGCACGCGCGGTGCGGATCCTTCACAAGTGACTGCAATTACGATTCTCTCCGGTATCGAGCCGCTGCTGACGGCGACGCCACAGGGCGGCCGGCAGATGCTGAATGGCTCGTGGAATCTCAACCTGAACATGAACATGGACCAGCCGTAAAGCGGTGGGTCCGGAGCATTGAGACTGCGAATGAAACTGAACAAGCGACTGATTGACAACATTCCGGCGCTGGCCGCGGTGTGCCTGATATTCCTCTCTGCAGTGCAGTTGGCGGCGCAGGCGGCATCCCTGAACGGCCGGGTGACCGACCCATCCGGCGCCGCGGTTCCTGGCGCGATGGTAACCGCGACCGGCGACGGCGGCGCGGTAAAAGTGGCGACAACGGGTGTGGACGGCAGATACGCCATCACGAACCTTCCGGCGGGCAAATACACCGTTCGGGCCACGGCACAAGGATTCGCGCTTCACGAGAACACGGATGTGCGAGTTGCCGGATCAACGGCGCGCACGCTCGATATCCGTCTGGAGCTGAGCGTAACGAAGCAGGAAATCACCGTGTCCGACAGGGCGCAGGTGGACGTCGACCCTTCGAGCAATGTGGGAGCGATTGTGTTGAAAGGTGAAGATCTCGACGCGCTCTCGGACAACCCGGATGATCTCGAATCGGATCTCCAGGCGCTGGCGGGGCCATCGGTAGGGCCGAACGGAGGACAAATCTACATCGACGGGTTCACGGGCGGAAACCTGCCACCGAAGTCCGCAATTCGAGAAGTCCGCATCAACCAGAATCCGTTTTCGGCCGAGTTTGACAAGCTCGGTTTCGGACGCATCGAGGTTTTCACGAAGCCGGGCTCGGACAAATATCACGGGCAGGTCTTCTTCAACTTCGGCGATTCCATTTTCAACTCGCGGAATCCATTCTCGATCGAGAAGCCGTCGTACCAGACGAAGATGTTTGACGGCAGCCTTGGCGGACCGATCACGAAGAAGTCCTCGTTTTTCGTAAATTTCGACCGCCATGCGATGGGGGAAGCCGCTGTAGTTAGCGCTCTTACCCTCGATCCGTCACTCAACGTCACGCCGTTTAGCCAGACGGTCCTGAATCCGCGTACGCGGACCTCATTTAGCCCGCGGATCGACTACCAGTTGTCGCCCAACAACACCCTGGTGACTCGGTACAGCTATACGCGCGGCAGCATGGAGAACGAAGGTATCGGGGAACTCTCGCTGCCATCGAGAGCGTTCGATTCGGAAAATACCGAACATTCGGTGCAGGTGACCGAGACGGCCGTGCTGGGTGCCAGAGTCGTTAACGAGACCCGCTTCCAATTTCTGAGAACGCGGAGCGACCAGACCGCGCTGAGTGCCGACCCGTCCATCAGCGTTCTGGGAGCATTCCTGGGTGGAGGCGCGGGTGTCGGAAATTCGTACACCAATGAAGATCGCTACGAGCTTCAGAATTCCACGGCGATGACGGCCGGCACTCACACGCTGAAGTTCGGCGGACGCCTGAGGGGCTCGTCGCTCTCCGACTCCTCCATGCAGAACTACAACGGAACCTTCACGTTCACGTCACTGAACGCATACCGGATCACGCTGCTTGGCCTTCAGAACAGCCTTACGCCCGCGGAGATCCGCGCCGCCGGAGGCGGCCCAAGCCAGTTCTCGATTTTCGGAGGCCGACCGCTGGCCGGTGTCGACCAGTTTGACGCTGGGCTGTTCGTCCAGGACGACTGGCGGCTGCACCCCAACTTCTCGCTCAACCTGGGTTTACGCTACGAGACACAGAACAACATCAGCGACCACAAGGACGTCGCTCCTCGTGTGGGTTTCGCCTGGGGGATCGGCGGCAAGGGACGGCAGCCCAAGACGGTCATCCGTGGCGGATTCGGGATCTTTTACGACCGAATCGGCGAGCAACTGACTCTTCAGGCGATCCGGCTCAACGGCGTCAACCAGCAGCAATTTCTGGTACCGTACCCGGAGTTCTACCCGAACGTTCCTTCCGTCGCCGAATTGGCTGCCAACCGGCTACCATCGGCAATCCGTGAAATGGATGCCGGGTTGCGGTCCCCATACGTCGCCCAGACGGCCATCAGCGTCGAACGGCAGTTGCCAAAGAACGTGTCCCTGTCCTTGACGTACGCACATTCCCGGGGGCTCAACGTGTTGCGCTCGCGCAATATCAATGCACCGCTCCCCGGCACGTACGACCCCCTGGACCCGGCGAGTGCAGTGCGCCCGTACGGCAATGCGGGAGACATCTACCTGTACGAATCGAGCGGCATGTTCAAACAGAACCAGCTCATCACAAACGTGAACGCGCGGGTGAGTCCGAAGCTGACCCTGTTCGGTTTCTATGTGTTTGGCAAGGCGGAGAGTAACGCGGACGGCGCGGCGAGTTTTCCAGCAAACCAGTACGACTTGAGCACGGAATGGGGCCGCGCGGGATTCGATGTCCGCCACCGCACGTTCATCGGAGGCTCAATCGTTGCACCGCATGGCCTGCGATTCAGTCCGTTCATTACCGCGAGCTCCGGGCGTCCATTCGACATCACCGTCGGCCGCGACCTCAATGGGGATTCCTTGTTCAATGACCGGCCGGCGCTCGCGACCGACTTGAGCCGGGCGAGCGTGGTGAGGACCGCTTACGGCATCTTCGATACGAACCCGCTGCCGGGGCAGATCATCATTCCGAGGAATTACGGCGACAGCCCGGGTCAGTTCACCATCAATATGCGGCTGAGCAAGACGTTTGGGTTTGGCGGCGAGACGGCGAGATCGGCGGACGCGTCCCAGCAGGGCATGCCTTCCGGCCCGCGCCTTGGAGGCCCTGGCGGGCACGGCGGCGGGCCGAGAGGCGGGGGTGGTTTCCGCGGAGGACCCGGTGGCATCTTTGGCGAAGCATCCACCGGAAAACGCTACAACCTGACGTTCTCGGTTTCGGCGCGGAACCTGCTGAATCACGTGAATCTCGGGTCTCCGATCGGAAATCTGAGCTCGCCCTTGTTCGGTACGTCCAATTCGCTCGCCGGGGGCTTCGGTCCTTTCAGCTCGACGACAGCCAACCGCCGCGTCGAACTTCAACTAAGGTTCAGTTTCTAGTGCCGGGTAGACGATTTTCTTTTGTCGTCTGCCGCCCTCGCGGGTCACGGAAGACGATGGCCCGCGCCACAATTCTCGACTACGATAGCGGCATGGAGAAGCGATTCCCGAACGGAAACGTGCTCCGGCTGGTAACGGGCGACATCACGAGCATACCGGCGGACGCGATCGTGAACGCGGCGAATTCGGCGCTGGCGGGCGGCGGCGGAGTGGACGGTGCGATCCACCGCGCCGGCGGGCCGTCGATCATGCGGGAACTGGATCGGATCCGAGCCAGTGCGGGCGGCTGCCCGACGGGAAGTGCGGTGGCAACTGCCGCGGGGGCTCTGCCAGCGCGCTGGGTATTCCACGCCGTCGGGCCGGTGTATCGCGACGGGAGGCGGGGCGAAGCGGAGCTGCTGGCATCCTGCTACCGCACGTGCCTGGCGCTGGCGGAGGAGCGCCAGGCGGTCTCCATCAGCTTTCCGTCCATCAGCACCGGCGCGTACGGCTATCCGATTGAGGAAGCTGCGCCCATCGCCCTGCGCAAAATCAGTGCGCACCTGGAGAGCGGGACGGGGAGTGTGAGGGAGGCTCTCGTTGTGCTGTTCTCGAAGTCCGACTACGAGATCTACGACCGGGCGCTGGCGGGACTCGGCGGCGAGCAGCTAGAATAGCAGTTACGTGCAGGTCTTACAGGCAGGAAACCAAAGATATCTGTTGCTCGAACTGGAAACCGAACTGGTGGAACGGATCGCCACGCAGAGCGGTTTCGCGTGCAAGATCGAGGACTACCCGAGGAGCATCGTTGCGGAATTGTCGATGGAGGATCGCAAGGCGCCTCTGCTGCTGTTCGACGCTGCCGATCCGGGGAACCTCGGCTGGTTTTCGCGCTGCCAGTTCTATGTGGACGGGCAGACCGGGGCGGTGCTACAGACTCCTATTTCGCTGGCCAACCTGAAGGACCGCGGCGGACGAAGCGTCCCGAATTCCGTGCGGCTCCAGATCGCGAAGGAACTTCCGGAAAGCTTCCGTCTTCCCGGAAAGCAGCCGGTCACGGAGCAAGTCGTCTATTCCGTGCTGGCCAGTCTGCTACAGGCGCTGCTCGAGAGTGGCGTTGGAGTATGCGGCGGGACGGTAGTACGCCCGCTGGCGGGACGGACCGAGGCTATCGGGCCGCGGAGCTGAGCGTCGGCCCCCGGCAGTTTCGATTCCACGGCATCTTTCGTCGCCTTCCTGGCACCGGCTGACCAACTCGGCGTTACAATCGATCTGACAGAGATATCCCGATTCCGTTTTCCGAATTTGGAGCCGCCCATGACCGGCCGCACCATTTCGCACTACCAGATCCTCGACAAGCTGGGCGAGGGCGGGATGGGTGTGGTTTACAGGGCCCGGGACACCCACCTCGACCGTTTCGTCGCCATCAAGGTCCTGCCGTCGGAGAAGGTCGCCGATCCCGAGCGCAAGCGCCGGTTTGTGCAGGAAGCGAAAGCCGCCTCGGCGCTCAACCATCCGAACATCATCACCATCTACGACATTGATCAGGCCGATGGTATCGACTACATCGCCATGGAGTATGCCGCCGGCAAGAGGCTGGACCGGCTGATCCCCCGGCACGGGATGCCGCTGAGCGAAGCACTCAAGTGCGGCGTGCAGATCGCCGATGCGTTGGCGGCCGCTCACGGAGCGGGCATCGTGCACCGCGACTTGAAGCCGGGCAACGTCATGGTGACGGACAAGAGTCAGGTGAAGGTGCTCGACTTCGGGTTGGCGAAGCTGACTGAGACGGGAGAAAGCGGGGAAGACTTCGAAACGCGCACGATCCGGGACGAGGAAGGGCCGCGCACCGGAGAAGGCAGAATCCTGGGCACGGCGGCATACATGTCGCCGGAGCAGGCGCAAGGCAAGAAGGTCAACGCGAGGTCGGACATCTTCTCGTTCGGCTCTTTGCTGTATGAGATGGTGACCGGCCGGCGGGCGTTTCAGGGTGACTCGGTGGTCTCGACACTGGCGGCCATTATCAAGGAGAACCCGACGCCGCCGAGCCAGGTAGTGGAGGGTCTTCCGAAAGAGGTAGAGCGGCTGATATCCCGCTGCCTGCGAAAAGATCCGGAACGGCGTTTCCAGCACATGGTGGACGTGAAGATGGCGCTGGAAGAGCTGAAGGAGGAATCCGATTCCGGGACGTTGGAGCCCGAGGGGCACGCGAAGGCGAAGCTTCGCCGAAAGCTCCTGTGGGCAGCCGCCGCGGTTGGCGTGGCGGTCCTCGCGATGGCGGGAGTATGGTTTCTTCGCTCCAGGACCCCGACGTCAGAAGCACCGCTTGCGGCTGTCCCACTCACCAGCTATCCGGGAACAGAGGGGTCCCCTAGTTTTTCCCCCGACGGCACGGAGGTGGCCTTTCAGTGGTGTCCGGAAGACCCCGGAAAGAGTTGCGACATCTACGTCATGCAAATCGGCGTGGAGCAACCCTCCCGGCTAACGGATACCCCGGCGATTGAGTTCAGCCCCGCCTGGTCTCCGGATGGACGGACGATCGCATTCATCCGCCAGCTTTCCGGGGCTGCGACCAGGTTCGCATTGGTTCTCATCCCTCAGAGGGGAGGACGTGAGCGGGTGCTGGGGGAAGTGGACACGTCTGGACCGGGCGACTTTGTGGACGGGCCGCACCTGGCCTGGACTCCGGACTCGAGATGGCTCGTCTGTCCGAGGCCAGATGCCGGAAAGGGACGATGCAGTTTGTACTTGTACTCCGTCGAGACTGGAGAGAAGCGAAAGCTGACCAACCCTCCCGCGGGCGTGGTAGGCGACACAGCTCCGGCCTTCTCACCGGACGGCCGTATCCTGGCGTTTGCCCGACAGTTGGAGGGATATTTCAGATCGGACTCTTACTTGCTCCATCTGGCCGGGGGATACAGGCCGCAAGGAGAGCCGGAGAGAGTTCGATTGGACGACCCGTACCGCTACGGTGCAGCCTGGACGCCGGATGGCAACGAGATCGTGTTTGGAACCGGAAAAGGTCTCTGGCGGATGGCGGCGTCCAAAACCGCCACGCCGCGCAGGCTTCCTTTCGGGCCGGACAATGCCGTCGCGCCTGCAATTTCGAGGCAGGGGAACCGTCTGGCGTATTCGGTGGAAAGGTCGGACACCAACATCTGGCGGATTGACTTGCGCGAACCGGGCGGCAAACCGGGCGCGCCGGTCCGGTTCATCGCATCCACTCTGTCGGATTGGTGTCCGGCCTATTCCCCGGACGGCCAGAGAATCGCCTTTGTGTCGAACCGGTCGGGGACTTCTGCAATCTGGGCATGCGACGCCGACGGATCCAATGCCATGC
>DATIFQ010000304.1:0-10773 GCA_035455185.1 Bryobacteraceae bacterium
GGGCATTGTGCAGCGTCACGCGACGCCACGCGATGCCCACTGCAGCGCTTTTATAAGATCACTGTCTTGCCGCTTCACGGGCCGCCGTCATCGTGCTCTGTCGCCTGTCAACAGCGAACTCGCCCTCCGAGTGAAACATCCGGGCTAGACTGCCGTCATGGCGGGTCTGGCGACCCACTCTCTGTACTACTAACGCCTGGAATGTTTTCCTGCAGCGAAGATTTTCATGCGGCCATCGGAGTGAGTTGCCGGACGGTAGATCGAAGTGCAGTGAGAATGGCGGTCACGGCTTTGCGGCCAGTGGGTGTCAGTTGGTAACGGTGCGTGCCGGTGACTTTGGTGATGAGACCATGAGCGCGAAGCAGTCGCAGCTTCCGGCCTACCCAGGCCGAGCGGCGGCGGGCTTCCTCCGGCGAGTTGGCGGCACGGGGAAAGAAGATGGCTTGCAGATCCCGGTTGCGGAATCCGGTGATGGCGAACTCGCCGCGGCTGACGGCGGCTACGAGCGCGCTGTCATCGGCAAACGGACGAAGCGCACGTACCCGGCGGCCGCGCCACTGCCTGGATTGTCCGAGACGCCGGATCAGTTCTTCCAGCGTAGTGTCTTCGTCGACGCTGGCGAAGGCGTCCAAGTACCGCTCGGCCGCCTTGCGGGAAACCTCTGCCCGGCGGTGGAGATCGGCGATGCCGCGCCGCATCTGCCGCCAAGCCAGTTTTCCCTCCGGGTCCCCTTCCTTGGGCCGATAGACGCGGAAGTCGTCGCCGTTGTGGATGGTCGCCTCGGCGCGCAGCACACTGCCCAGCACGGTGAACGCCTTGTCGTAAAGCTTCAGCGAGTTGCCGTTCACGCTATGCTTGATGCGCACCCCCTCCTGCCGGCGTTTCCAGTCGCTCACCACGTCTCCCGAGAAGCGCCTCGGCACGTCCCCGCCCAACGGGATGCGTTTGCCGAGGTAGCGCATCACGTCCGGACTGGCGAAGGTGGTCATACCGTGGTGGACCAGCCGCGGGTACAGCCGCCGCAACTCCGCCGCCTCCCGAAAAACGATGTCGATCGCCCATTCGCTTTGATAGGTCGACCAGTAGTAGGCGACGGGATGCTTTTTGAAGATCTCCCGGTGAGCGGGATTCAGTTGCCGGGCAACGCCGTCCAGCAACTTCGGCCAGTTGACCCTCAGTTGCCGGTCCATCAGTCGTTGTGCCTTGGCCCAGTCCGCGATCCAGGGAAAGCAGTTGTCTTGTCGCGCGTACTCCACTCCGGCCGTCTCCATCTGCCGCGCCAGCCATTCCCGCCCGTTCAAACAGATCTGCACGGGAAAGGGGAACCAAGTTTGAATGCGTGCATTCATGAAACCGAGGACGGGGTGCATCCAGTAGTGGTACAGGAACAGGCACTTGCGGTAGCGCGGCTCCAACTCCAGCTTCTTGTTCTCCCGGTTGCGGTGAATCTCGAAGCTCCAGCACGGCTCCACGCAGGTCAGCACACACACCAACCCGTCGCGAATCCCTTCCTTGGCCACGATGCCACGGGCCATCTCTTCCTTGCTCACTTGGCTGGAGGTCAGATACTTCACCGGCCGCCCCAAAGCTTCCGCCTCCGCCAGCGAGGCCTCCTTCAGCCGCCGGCTCACCCGCTCGACATGCGGGCCGAACTCTTTCAGTAAGACCTGGTTTGCCCAGAGATAGTCCTCCATCCCCTGACGGTGGGAGATCGAACGCAGGGTGCCTCGAAAGACGAGCCGGTCAAAACCGGACAGTGTGCCGATAACCTTCTCCTCGTGTCTCGCGATAAACTCGTGCATGGCGTTTCTGTCTCTCCTCCGATGAGTGGTCTTGGAACAACCAACCCATCCTACGAGATCGGAAACGCCGTCTTTATTTGGTTGCGGCTATGCCGCGCTGTGAAGCCCTGCCATCGGTTCACGTCACTCACTCCACGGCTCCCGCAGGCCGATGGCCCGCTCCGCGCGAGCACCCGAGGAACCGGGCGACGGTTTCGAGGAGCTTGCGGGACTCGACGGGCTTTGGGAGGAAGCCCTGAAGCCCGTGGCGGCGGCAGAGCCGCCTGTATTCGTCGGTCGTGTTGGCGGTGAGGGCGATAATCGGAACGGTCGCGTATCCGGGAAGCCGCCGGAGCCGCGCGGTGGTTTCGATGCCGTCCATGTCCGGCATCTGCAAGTCCATGAGGACGAGGTCGAAGCTTTCGGCGGAGGCCACCCGGACCGCTTCCGAGCCGCTCGGCACGCAATGAACCTTATAGGGGCCGCGACTCAGGCCGTGAGTAACCACCCGCTGCGCGACCGTATTGTCTTCCACCACGAGGATCCTCCGCGCGCCGTTCCCGCCGGACGCCGCGCCCGCCGATTGCAGGTGCGCGGACCCCTGATCGTCAGGAAGCCGCAGCGGCAGAGTGACCGAAAAGGTGCTGCCCTTACCGGGCTCACTTTCCGCGGAGAGTGCGCCGCCCATCAGCTCGACAAGTTTCTGCGACAGCGCCAGGCCCAGTCCGAGGCCGGAGTAGGATCGCGAGAGCCCGCTATCCAACTGGCGGAAGGACTCGAAGATCGCGCCGAGTTTCTCCACTTGGATGCCGATCCCCGTATCGCTCACTTCGACGCGGAGCAGGAAACCGCCGCCGGCGGGCCGCGACGAGGCGCGGAAATGCACCTCGCCCCGCTCGGTGAATTTCACCGCGTTGTCGAGAAGATGGGAGAACAGTTGCCGCAGGCGCAGTGCGTCGCCGACAGCGACTGCCGGAAGGTCCGGGCTGAAGCTGCACGCAAGCTCCAGGCCCTTCGCGGACGCTTTTTGAGCGTACTGCGAGACGGCTGAGGAGAGGGTTTCGCGGAGATCGAACTCCGCTTCCTCGGCGGCGAGCTTTCCCGCCGAGAGATCCGAGTATTCGAGGGTCGCGTTCAGAAGAGCCAGCAGGTTCTCCGCGCAAACCCGCGCCGAGCCGACGTAGTCCTTCTGCTCCTCGTCCAACTCCGTTTCAAGCAGCAGGTCCGTCATGCCGAGGATGCCGCTGAGCGGGGTACGGATCTCGTGGTTCAGGCTCGCGAGAAACTGGGCCTTCAAACGCCTGAGCTCATCCCCCTGCGCCGGCTCGGGCGGAGCCTGACCAGCGGAGCGAACACACTCTGGAGCCGGAGTATCCATCGCCGGTGTCTCAATCGGCGGAAAGTTAACCGGAGTTTAGGGTCAGCGGGCGTGCTGCTTCAGGAATGGCCGAAAGCAGTCAAAGTTAAGAACTTTTCCTCTGCCTGAACCGGGGAATCAAGAGAAGGTGGACGGGTGTATACGAACGGTAGCCAGTTGCAACAGCAGTTACGGCGCCGACCGTTCTTCTTCATTGGTCGCACGACATAAACCTGACGAAGAAAATTTGCTAGAAAGGCTTGATCAAGAGACAAACGGGTGTATACTGATTGGCAACTGGAAGCCGACGAAGAAATTCCACGTCTGGCTTGAGCCTGACTTACTGAACATCCGACGGGAGTGGTGTCACTACGGAGGAGGACGATCCGATGAGGCGCTCGAGCGGTATCTTTCTGCTAATAGTATTCGGCCTTTGGCTCATACTGCCGGCACAGGCGCAAACGCCTACCATCCGGGCTGCCGACGGTGCACTCAACGGAGCTAGTTACGCGCGCTCCGGACTTCCAAACGGCGGAATTGCGCAAGGCTCCATCTTCGTCATTTTCGGCGATAACCTGGGTCCGGCGACACTGGTGCAGGTGAGTGCGTTTCCGCTGCCCACCACGGAAGGGCTGGCGGGAACTTCGGTCACCGTCACTGTGGGCCAAACCACTGTGACCGCCATCATGCTGTACACGCTGAAGACGCAGGTGGCGGCCGTGCTTCCGTCCAATACTCCTCTCGGCCCGGGTACAGTGCGGGTGAGATACAACGGGCAGGACAGCAATACTGTGCCCATCCGGGTGGTAGCGAGGTCCTTCGGGACCTTCGCGCTGAATCAGGCTGGCAGCGGTCCCGCGATCATCCAAAACGTGAATTCCGAAGCAGACCGTCCTATCAATGCCTTCGATCACCCTGCCCGTCCCGGGCAGGTAATGATTCTATGGGGTACAGGCATCGGACCCGTCAGCGGCAACGAACCCGGAGGCGCGCTGCCCGGGAATATGCCCGGCGTCAACACTCGCGTCTTCGTGGGGAGCAAGGAAGCCTCGATTCAGTACCGGGGCCGCTCCGGCTGCTGCGTAGGAGTTGATCAGATCGTCTTCACGATACCGGAAGGCGTGGAAGGCTGCTACATCCCGGTCTCCGTCGTGGTGGACAATGTGGTCAGCAATTACGTCACGATCGCGATTGCGCGCACGGGGAACGTCTGCAGCGATCCCGGTGGCTACTCGTCAAGCCAGTGGCAAACCCTGCTCTCCGGTCAAAACGTCCGCATCGGCACTTTGGCTGTACAAAGGATATTTAATAGAAACCTGGGCGGCGGGATTGGAGGAGACGGGGCCCCTTACCGCAGTGATTACATTACGGCGGCATACAGCAGCTTCAGCTCCAGTGCGTTGTTAAAAGTTCCAGGTCAGCCTCCGATAGGTAGTTGCGCCGTTATGCAGTTTCCAGTCCCTAGTTTTGTGATTCCTGGAGCGCTGGGCGCAGGGTCGGTCACAGTGAACGGTCCGGTCGGAAACCGGGTAATTCCTATGTCATCAACCGGGGTTTACCAGTTGCTTTTTGCCCCGACGTTTCCGGCTGCTCCGAATATTGTGACGGACGGGACCTTGGTCACGGCCGGGACCTACGCCTTCAATGTGACAGCCGGCGCGAATGTCGGGGCTCACAGCGCGTCCATCAACCACCCCGCCACATTCACATGGAACGAGCTAGCCTCGTTTCCCGGAACCATTAATCGCAATCAGCCGTTTACCGTCACCTGGACCGGCGGAACTGCCGGCGCGTTGGTGTACATCTACGGCCAGTCGGCATATGACTCAGGGCCACAAGGTGACGTCGGTGCGTCATTCCAATGCACCGCCGACGGTGGTGCGGGGACCTTTACGATCCCGGCCAGTGTGCTATCGGCGCTACCACCTACCTACAGCGTGGGCCCCGCGGGGCCCCACGGCTCGTTTTTCATGAGCCAGTATATTTTCGGACAGCCCCTGAGTATTCCTGGCACTGACATCGGCACCATCGGCGTCGCTGACATCAACACCATCTACACGGTCGCCTACCAATAGACAGCCCCAACGAACACGGCGGCACCTCTGCCGTGAGCGAGGGACAAGGCGGGCTCCCCGACTGCCGGCAGCAAGAAACCGGGGAGAGGCACCCATTTCGCAAAAGCGGCGAAATGGAGCCAGTCCCCGGGTTTTCGGTTCATCAGAACGTGAAGCGCGTGCCGAGCTGGTACTGGCGCTCGCGCGAGAGGTTGGTGCCGGTGGCCGAGATCGACTGGAAGTCGGTCCGTGGGAACAGCACGGCGCCGCGAATGTTGTACTGGGTCATGTTGATGCTGGTGATATTGACGCGGTTGAGCGCGTTGAACGCCTCCGCGATCAATTGCCAGCTCAGCCGCTCGGACAGCTTGATTTCCCGTGCCACGCGGAAATCGACGATGGCCGAGCCGGGGGCGACGTACGTGTTCCGGCCGGCGCCGGGGAACCGCGCATTGCCGCCGACGCCGAGAAGACCGGAGGTCACCCCGCTGGGCGAGGGGTTGCCGGAAACCATACCGGAGTAAGGACGGCCGTCGGCGAGGGTCAGAATACCCGAGAACTGGAAGCCATCAAACGCGCGGCGGAGCGGTTTCGAGGAGATGCGGGCGAACGGCGGCTGCCAATAGGCGGACATGGTGAAGCGCTTCCGCTGGTCGAAATCGGAGAGACCATACTCCTGCCTCAAATCGAAGGGATTCAACGGCTGGTTGCTCGTCGAGAAGGTCTGGGACTTGTGGCCGTTGTCCTGCGCCTTGGAGATGGTCAGCGCGGCCTGCAACTGAATGCCGTGCGAGAACCGCTGCTTGGCCTGGAGCACGAAGCCGTTGTACCAGGTGTTCACTGCGCTCTCGGCGACGGTCATGAAGCCATATTTCGTGTTCGGACGCGCGCCGGAGAAGAACGGAACGGCGACGGCGCCGACCACGTTCGAGCAGGCGGTGCTGGAGCCGGCCTGCGGCGAGCCGCAGATCTGGTAGACGTTTGTCCGTGTCGAGGGGAAGAGATTCGTGTCGCGGAACAAAGGCAGTTTCTGGCCGCGGGTGCCGAGGTAGATGGCAGACAGAGTGAAGTCCTTGAAAACCTCCTGCTCGATCGAGAACTCGGTCTGGTAGATGAGCGGATTGACGAAATCGGGCGCGGCGTACAGCACGTTGGGACGTCCGGCGGCGCCGGTCGGGATCTCCGTCAACACGTTGGGGAAGACCGGCGAACCGGCGTTGGCGGGAACGAAAGTGTAGCCCTTGAAGCGCACGCCGTTGTTGGTGATGAAATTCGCGATGGTCGAGTTCTGTGTGCGCCCGTAATACATTCCGGCGCCGGCGCGGATGACAGTCTTGTGCTTTCCAAACGGATCCCAGGAGATGCCGGCCCGCGGGCCGAAGTTGTTCGTGTCCTTGTTGATCTTGCTGGTGGCCGGGACATCCGGATTGCCGGCAAGCTCCGGCACGGTTTGCAGGTCGTAGCGCAACCCGAGGTTCACAGTAAGGGTGGAGACCGGCTTGAAGCTGTCCTCGATGTAGAAGGCGAGGTCCACGGTGTTGAACTCGGTCTTGCCGCCCTGGCCGAGGGTGTCAAACTGCTGCATGAAGTTTGTGTAGTGCTTGCCGGCGATGCCGGTGCCGGAGGTGGCGACGCAACCCTGGAGGGGGAGCGGGAGGGCAGGATTCGAGCAGTCGAGCGCGAGGTCGTTGAGCACGGAGTAGTTGTAGACACCGCCTCCCTGGAAGAGGTTGATCATCTTGTCGGCGACGCGCGTAACGTCATAGCCGAACTTGAAGGAGTGCCGCCCAGTGAGCCAGTTGAGGTTCTGGGAGACCTGCCAGCGGCGCTCGTCCGGGTAGGCGTCGCGGGGGAGGAAGTCGGGCATGCCGAAGTCGATGCCGTTGGTGACCGCGACGTAGGGTCCGGGGGCGTTAGGGACCTGGGACTCAAAATCGCGGCCCCACTGGACGCGCACCTCACTGACGAAGCTGGGGGTGACGACGGCGTTCCACCGGCCGATGAGGGTCTCGGTCTTCACGATGTCGGAGCCGTTGCCGCTCTCGTGATAGCGATGCGTGGGCGCGGTCTGGATGCCGTTGGGTGAATCCCAGCGGAGGATGTTCACGGTGGCGGAGATCTGGTTGCGCGGAGTCAGGTTCCAGTCGACGCGCGAGAGACCGAGCCACTGATCGCCCTGGCGGGGCTGGGGTCCGGTGAGGCTGCGATAGAAGTTGATGACGTTGCTGAAGCCCGGGGCGGTTCCGGTGGCGCTAAGAAATGTGGAGGAGTTGGGAACGACGACTGCCGGAAAAGTACGCTTCTGCTGATCGTAGCTGAGGAAGTAGAAGAGCTTATCCTTGATGATGGAGCCGCCGAGGGTGGGGCCGAATTGCTGGCGGCGGTCCTTTGGCTTTTCGGGCAAACCGAGCGCCCGGAGGGCCGGACCGGAGACGGAGTTGGCGGCGTTCAGCGAGTCGTCGCGGATCAGGTAGAAGAAACCGCCGTGTAGGTCGTTGGTTCCGGACTTGGTGACGGCGTTGACGACGCCGCCGGCGGAACGGCCGTACTGGGCGGAGAAGTTGCTGGTGCCGACCTGGAATTCCTGGATGGCCTCGGAACTGACGCCGTAAGAGAGGCGGGTGCGGCCCTTGGCTTCCGAGAAAAAGGCCTGGTTGTTATCCATGCCGTCGATCATGTTGTTGTTGTAGAGGCCGGAAATGCCGCGGAAGGTGATGAGGCCGAACCCGCCGTCGTTGGTGGCGCCTGGGGTGGTCATGACGAAGGCGTCCCAGCGGCGGCCGTTGAGCGGAAGGTTCCGCATGTCGTTCAAGTTGACGACGGTAGAGACGTCGGTTTTGTCGGTTTCGACGGCGGCTGCATCGGCGTTGACGGTGACGGTTTCCACGGTCGCGGAGATCGACATGGCCAGATCCACGGCGACGCGGGCGCCGATGGCGATGGTGACGCCGGTGCGCACGAGGCTGGTGAAGCCGGACTTCGAAGCTCTGATTTCGAACGATCCGGGCTGGAGGGCGACGACTTCGTAGCGGCCGACCTCATTGGACAGGACCATGCGCGCGACGTTGGTTCCAACGTTGCGGACGGTGATTTCGACCTGCGGGACGACTGCTCCAGTGGGGTCGGTGACGACACCGGAAATGCTACCGGTACCGGCCGAGGCCTGCGCAAACGCAAGGTTGGGAATCAGGAGGCACAATACACCAAGAACAAGGAGCTGTTTGAACATAGAATGATGGATCTTCGAGAAGATGGTTTGAGGTCTCTTGAAACGTTCGTAGCAGAAGTTCCGAGTATACCTCAGCGGGGCAGATTCTCGGCCGCGGCGATTCAAGCGAGCTAGAATAGTCAGCCAGAGCGAGTACATCCGCGCGGAGGGCTGAGATGAGCATCAACCGGCGAGAATTCTTCGCATCCGGGACCGCAGTCGTCTCCGGCTTGACCGCTTCCGCCCAGGCGAACGCCGCCCAATCGATCCGCAACGAATTTCCGCGCGCCGCCGGGCAAGTCTACCTCGACGCCGCCGCCCACGTGCCTCTGTCGAAGTACACGGCCGAGGGCATTCGCCGGTACATGGATTTTCACATGTACGGTCCCGGTGAGGGACGCGGCGAATACGTCGCCGAGGCATTGGGCCAAGTAAAACCCCTGTTCGCCAGGCTCATCAACGCGAAAGCGTCCGAGATCGGCTTCGTGTTGTGTACCAAGGCGGGCGAAGCGGCGGTCGTCAACGGTTTGGACATCCAGGCATCTGGCGGCAACGTGGTCACCAACGATCTCCATTACGCCGGCTCGTTGCACGACTACTGGGGACGCCGGGTGGCCGGCATGGACGTTCGCATCGTCCGGCACCGCGACTGGGAGATTGACCTCGGCGACATGGAAAGGGTGGTTGACCGAAGGACCCGGCTGATCTCCATCACTCTGGTTTCCAACGTCAACGGGCATGTCGAGAACGCCCGGGCCTTGAGCGATCTGGCGCACGCCCACGGCGCGTACCTGTACGCCGATATCATCCAGGCTGCCGGCAGCGTACCCGTCGATGTCCGTACCATGGGCATCGACTTCGCCGCCTGCTCCGCCTACAAGTGGCTACAAGGGACGCGGGGCGCGGGCTTCCTCTACGTGCGCGACGAGCTTCAGGGCTCCGTCGTCAAGGATCTCGTCTTCCCCGGCTACGTTGAGTTCAACTACTCTCCCTGGGTGACGAGTCGCGATACGAGCAAGGAAGACTTTCCCTATCTGGCGCGGCGCGACGCCAGCCGTTACGAACCGGGAAATCTCAACTACGCGGGCTACGCCGGGCAGTACGAAGCGCTGAAGCGCATCCTCGATGCGGGCGTCGAGCGAATGTACACCCACACGAAACCGATGTGCGACCGCCTGAAGCGAGAGCTGCCGGGCCTCGGGTACAAGCTGATCACGCCGGTCAACGCCGCGAGTTCGCTGGTGACCGTCCAGGCTCGGAATCTGAAGGCGACGACCGCGAAGCTGAAGCGAGCCAACATCCAGGTGACCACCGCGGGAGAAAACCGCATCCGTATCTCCCCGGCCATCTACAACAACATGGACGACATCGAGAAATTTCTCGCCGCCCTCGCCTGATGGAGCAACCGAAATCCAACCGGCCCGATTGACATCGTTGATTCGCTGAAAGGATGTGGCAAGGGGCGGACTGGCCGCCGTGGGGCTGGTTATCCGACGGACTGACTTGAAGCGAGCCGAAGGCGCCCTACAACTTCTTTTCCGGGCCAGTTTCGATAAGCCACCTATCGCCCGCGGCACACCCGAGAAATACTACCGTTGCAGGATCTTTCTGTGGCTCACACGACCTGAGTGAGTACAACAATCACTGCCAGCAGAGCGAATGAAGAGATTGAGCCGCCAAGTGCAAATCCGTAGCTTGCTCGATCGTATGGCGGGGCATCTGGTTTGTGCCCGCCGCCGATGCGTAATTGAATGATTCTGATAACGCAGAACAGCGTCCACGTGACTTGGAGCGCAGGAACAGCAAACAGCGTGAAACGAAAGTCACCCCAAAACCCCATCAGGAGTGCAATCGTGTACGCTCCGAGCGAAATCAATGTTGCCTTCCAGAAGTTCCGTCGCATGAGCTACAACGTCCCTCCACAATCTCGTAGTCTATCAGGCCCACGTCTGCATAGAGGCAAGAAAGCGTGACGCGGAGTGGGCTCCGCGTCACGGGATTGCGCGCTCAGAGGTCGACGGCAAGGTCGGACCAGGTCATCATTTTCTTGCGATAGATGGCTTCGCGCCCGAGGATCGCGGTGAGTGTTCCGATGCAGCCGACCTTCAGAGGCGCAGTGACTGGCTCGCCGGTGCGGATGGCGTTGAAGAAGCCGCTGATGTGGCTGTCGTACTGGCTGGAGCCGCGCGGGCCGCCGGCGCCTTCCATCAGCTTGACGGACTGCGCGCCGCGCTGGCGCGGGAAGTAGGTGGCAGTGCTGAGGTCGACGCCGCCGGTGGTTCCGTAAACCCACGTGGATTGACCGCCGCCGGGCATGCCGTTGGGATGGAAGAAGACCTGGGTAAACGTGAACTTGATGCCGTTGGCGTACTC
>DATIFQ010000305.1:0-28232 GCA_035455185.1 Bryobacteraceae bacterium
TGTGCTCGGTTCCTGTCCGAGAGGCTCCAGTCCGTCGCCCGCGAGCGTCACTCCCGCCGGGACGATCAATCGAACGGGAGAATCCTTTTCGAGCACCTTCGAGGCGAACGAACCAGGACTGCTGAACGGAACCGAATAGGAGATGTCGAAGCGGGTCTCGCCGGGCTTGACGGGAAAGTCAATCTTGAAGACGTTGGCCTGACTGGTTTTCGAGAGCGATCGCTGTACCGGCATTCCGCCCGGGGCCGTTACCATCACGTGCGCCACGCCCTTTGTGGTCTCGGGCAGGAACACTTTCACGGTGCCACCGGCGGGGTCGTTATACGTTCTGTTGCCCCTGTTCTGGTAGAGGATGTTCTCGCTCACGACCAACTGGTTCTCGGTCGGCTCCAGCAGAATCATGTGCTGCGAGACTTTCGTGGAGTCCGGCTTTGCGGACGTATCGAAAACCTCGACCGTGAGGTCGCTCGAGGGCGACCCGGGAGGGATCATCTGCGTGTAGGTGACGCCGCTGTAAATGGTTTGCAGCAGGTGCGGTCCCTGGATCGTCTCCTCGAAACGGAACTTGCCTTCAGCGCTCGATTTTGCTGCGGAAACCGGCTGCATGCCCGCCTCGCCAAGCTTGTAGAGGGTCACCAAAGCGCCCGCTTGCGGCTTGCCGGCTGTACGGTTCATTACCGTGCCGTCGACGGCAGCCGCCAGGGATGATGCGAACAGGGCCAGAGCCACCAGGCTTCTCATGCTCCCTCCGTCATCGGGCTGCCGCACTCGCCACAGAATTTCATCGGTTGCGGGAAGCTAGCGCCACAATTTGGACACCGACTCGAAGCAGGCGCGGCTGTCGCGACGGCGGCCGGCGTCGGTGAGGAGGCCGGTTTCGGCAAGGGTGCACTCGGGGCGGCCGGCACGCCGGCGATCCGGTCGATTTCCGCTACAACGCCCGCCAGTTCTTTCTGGAGGACGAGTTTGCTCTGCTGGTAATCATCATCGGAGAGCTTGCCGACACGGTATTCGAACTGAAGATCGCGGAGGTTTTCGTAGATGGCGGCCTTGCGCTCCTCGAGGTGGGCAGTCGGGGAGGCCAGCGCCGGTTCCGGGAGGTCCTGCCTGCGCACGCCAAGCGTAAACAGGATCACCCCGAGGGTGATGAGAACAGCGGCGGTTACTATCATCAATCCAGTTTGTCCAGGTCTTATTCGATCGTCGTCCGGCGGCGGGCAGCCGCCTCCTCAGGCGGTGTCAAAGGGAGTCGAAGCGGGCTGCTAGTTCTCCACGTTGGCATACGTTTCGGAAACGCCCACCACCTCCGTGCGTGCGTACTGCAATCGAACCTTGTTCGGCACGAGGCAGACCAGGGTGCCGAACAGCAGCACCCAGAACCCGATCCAGATCCATGACACTAGCGGGAACACGTAGGCCTGGATCACGGCCTTCGACCCGCTGTCGTTCATGCCGGCAAAGTTCAGGTAAAGATCTTCGTTCAGCCGCCGCCGGATGGCGACTTCGGATGTCCCCTGGCGGCTCGATTTATAGAAGCGGCGTTCCGGTTCCAATACGCCGAGGCTGCTTCCGCCCTTCGAAATGCCGACCACGGCGTGGTGCCAACTGTAGTTCGGGTTGTCTCCTTCGCGCAGATCCTTGATCGTGAGCTCGTAGCTGGCGAGCTTGAACGAGTCGCCGATGTTGACCTCGATCGTCCGATCCTTGTTGAACGCCGAACCCGCAAAGCCGACGAACATCAGCACGATTCCCATGTGAACGAGGTAGCCGCCATAGCGCCTGGTATTGCGGTGGGTGAGTTCGACCATGGAAGCGATCAGGTTCTGACCGCTTCTCGCGCGGATGGCTCGCGCGCCCTTGATAAACTCGGCCGCGATCGTCCACGCGACGAACAGGCACAGTCCGAAGCAGATCAGCGCATAGAAGTGGCGTACCCCAGCCGCAGCCAGACCGATCATGAGCGCTACCGCACCGGCGGCCGGCCAGAGGAAGTTCCTCCGCAGACCGTCCACGGACGTCCGGCGCCAGGCCAGCAGCGGCGCCACGCCGGTCAGAAACAGCAGGAACAGCCCGACTGGCACGTTCACGCGGTTGAAGAACGGGGCGTCCACACTGATCTTCTCGCCGGTAACCGCCTCGGAGATCACCGGGAACAACGTGCCCCAAAGGACAGCGAAGCAGCTCGCCAGCAGGATCAGGTTGTTGAACAGGAAGCTGGATTCACGCGAGACGACGCTTTCAAGCCGCGACTCGCTCTTCAGGTAATCGAGCCGGTCCAGGATCACGTAGATTGTGAAGGCGGCGACGATGGCCAGGAAACTGACGAAGTACTTGCCGATTGGAGACTGCGCGAAGGCGTGTACCGAACTCACGACGCCGGAACGCGTGAGGAACGTCCCGAAGATGCAGAGCCAGAAAGTCAGGGAAACGAGGACCATGTTCCAGACCTTCATCATTCCCTTCTTCTCCTGCATCATCACCGAGTGCAGGAACGCCGTCGCGGTGATCCACGGCAGGAGCGAGGCATTCTCCACGGGGTCCCAGCCCCAGTAGCCTCCCCAGCCGAGCACCGCGTAGGCCCAGCCTGCTCCGAGCAGGATGCCGATGCTCTGGAACATCCAGGTCACGATCGTCCAACGGCGCGTCGTATGGATCCACGCGTCGCCAGGCTGGCGCGTGATCAGCGACCCCATTGCGAAGGCGAATGGCACCACGAAGCCGACGTATCCGAGATACAAGAAGGGTGGATGAATCGCCATCGCCCAGTACTGAAGCAGCGGGTTCAATCCATTACCGTCCGGGACCGCGGTGACTTCCCGGCCAACCGCCAGCACCTGAAAGGGGCTGACCACGAAAGCGTTGAGAATCAGGAAGAAGACCTGGGTCGCCATCAGCACGGCGGTGACGAAAGGCATCATTCCGCGATGCTTTCGCCGGTTGGTGAAGACCACGACCGCCGAGTAACTGGAAAGCAGCCAGCTCCAGAACAGCAGCGAGCCTTCCTGGCCGCCCCACCAGGCCGCAAACTTGTACAGGGTCGGCATGTCACGGTTGCTGTGCGCCGCGACGTAGCCGAGCCGGAAGTCGCTGGTCAGCAAAGCCTGGACGAGCAGGGCGGAGGCAACTGTCAGCAGAAACCACGTTCCGTATACCGCGCGTTGGGCGCTCAGGACGAGAAACGGCTTGCGTTTCCAGCCACCGACGACCGAGCCGAGAAACGCGTATACTCCCAAACAGAACGCAAGAAGGAGTGCGAGCGAACCCAGATTTTCCATAGGATCCTTCCGGCTATACGCCGGCTTGTTTCGCGGCGGGGGCCTTCTGGCCGGGCTTTGCCTCGTATTTCGAGGCGCACTTGGCCTGGATCTTGCTTGCCCGGAACACGCCGTCCGTTCCCATCCTGCCGTCGGCCAGGGCTTGCGCGCCGTCGCGGAAGGTGTCCGGCAAAGGCTCGGCGCCGTCATAGACGACCTTCAGCCGCACATCCTCCTGATGGAGGGTGAACGCCACCTCGCGCCCGGTGCGGACAATCGAGCCGCTTTCGACATCGCCGGCGACGCGAAGACGTTTACCCAACGCGCCGTTGCCCATTTCGCGGAGCTCTCCGATGGTCTTGTAATACGTCTTCGTCTGGTTGATTCCACCCACCGCCAGCCAGACGAGAGTGCCTACTATAACGACAATCAGAGCCACAAACTTGCCATACGTTTTCATGATGGAAGCCCTTTGGTCTCAGTATACCAGTCTGGGGCGGAGTGTTACCTTGGTAGTTCTCCCTCCCCATATGGGTCCGGAAAATGTAACAGATCTGTACCGCCGCCGTCATTCCGCGGGCTGGAGGGAGCGACTTTTTCGCATTCTCAACCCCCCGGACCTCTGCCTCCCCGACCCGGCCGAACTGAAGATCGACGCGCCGCTCGGGCGCTGGAATCTCTATATCGGCGGCGCAGGCTGCTTTGTCGACGGCTACGTGAACGTGGACCTCTTCCCGCTCCCGGGCGTCACCGTCGCTGCCTCCGCGGAGCGGCTTCCCTTCAGGAGCAACCTCTTCCAGAGAGTAGAGTGCGACGCGGTCCTGGAGCATGTGGAGGACCCGGAGGCTGTAGTCGCCGAAATCGAGCGCGTGCTGTCCCCCGGAGGTTATGCCCACTTTGTAGTGCCCTTCTGCCACCCGTTCCACGAATATCCACGCGACTACCGCCGCTACACGCTGGACGGGCTGAAGCAACAGGCCGGAGGCCTGGAAGTGATCGCCTCAGGCTGGCGGACCGGTCCCACGGCAACGCTACTGGTCTTCGTTCTCGAGTACGTCAAGGCCTGGCTTCCGTGGCGGCCGGCTCGCGTTGTGGCGCACGGCGTCCTCGGCTGGTTATTCTTTCCGCTGCGGTACCTGGACGTGATCCTCCGCCGGTCGCCTCGGGTCGGCCGTATCGGCAACCACTGCTACGTCTGGGCCCGGAAAAACGGTCAAACCGCTACCTTGCGGTCGGCGCCTTCTCTTTCAGCCCCCCGGGGAGGCTGAGACCGAGCTCGGTAAGCAACGGTTGCGCGTGGTAGACCTTCCGGAGCGCCTCGGTGATCGATTGGGCCGAGACATGAACCGAGCGTGACCTCTCCTCGGTGTACAGGAAACGATTTGGAAGGCTTTCCAAGTTTCCGTCGAACAGGATTCCGACGACTTCACCATCCAGGTTCACCGTCGGGCTGCCCGAGTTGCCGCCGTGCGTGTCGGCGGTAGAGACGAAGTTGAACGGCGTCTCCAGGTCGAGTGCGGACTTGGCGCGGATCCATTGCTCCGGCAGGACGAACGGCTCCACACCGGTGACCCGCCTGAAGAGGCCCTCGAAGTCCGTGGCATAGGGAACAAAAGAACCGCCGGAGGTCTCATAGCCCCGGACAAGCCCAAAGGAGACGCGCAATGTCGAAGTTGCATCGGGGTAGTCGGCCGCGCCGTGCATTCGGTAGCGTGACTGAGCCACCTTGGACACGTTGAGCGCCAGCACCGCCTCGACGTCGTCCTCGTACTTTTTCCGGAGCGCGCGGGCGCGTCCGTCAAGCAGCAAAGCCAGACGGATCATTCCGTCGTCCGACTTCCGCACGGCGTCGGAGTTCGCAGCGAGCCTCTTGCGTTCGGCGATATCCGCGAGGCGGCTGGCGCCCACGTACCGGCTTGCGGCCTCGCGGGGGCTGCGTCTTCCGAGCACGGCCTGCAAGGTCGGATCGTCCGCGCCGAGACCTGCCCGCATGAATTCGAGGTAGTCGGCGATGACGGCGGTCTCCATCGACGCGCTGATCGGAGCGCTCGCAAACAGAGAGGCTTCGAGGCTCGGAAGAGCCGAGTCGCGGTATTCCTTGAGCCGTGTTTCATTCGGCTTTCCGCGCTCTTCGGAGAGCCGCACAACATCCCGGGCGATACGCATCAGCTCGGAACCCCGCGTGGCCGCCGTCTCGAGTAGCCAGTAGGGGCGATAATCCTGCCGGAAGCCACCGTAGGCAGCCGAGATCGCTTCCCATGCCGTGCCGTAGCGCTCCCGCATGCCGGGATCACGATTTACGGCGCCGCGCAACTTCTCTTCCTCCGCGCGCTTCGCGCTCATCAACGCTGCATCGCGCAGGCCGGACAAGAAACCCGTGTATGCCTTGAAGCTGTTCTGTTGGCTCGACAGGTTGTCGGCGGCGACGCGCTTGTTCTCGGCGCTCTCGGCCGAGAATGCCTGCAACCTCCGGATCAGCGAATCCAGACGGGCATGAACGAACGGATAGGAGACGTCACGGAAGAATTCGAGTTGCGCCACGGTGTTCAGCCGCCCGGTCGTGCCTGGGTGCCCGGACACAAATATGAGTTCGCCGTCCCGGACGCCCCTCCGGCTCCACCGCAGATAGTTCGGAGTTGCCGCCGGTTTTCCGTTCTCGTAGGCGCGCAGAAACGTAATGTCGAAGCAAAAGCGCGGATACGTGAAGTTGTCAATGTCCCCTCCGAAGGCCGCGACCGAGGATTCCGGAGCGAATACCAGCCTCACGTCGTCGTACCTCCCGTACTGATACAGGTGATACTGGCCGCCGGAATAGAGCGTCACAACCTCACAGCGGTTGCCTGTGCGGGTAGTACATTCATTCTCGATCTGCGCGGTGTTGACTTGCCGCACCTTCGAAGCCTCGGAGGCCGCGGCGTCCTCTGCGACTCCCGCGACGACCTTGCCGGTCACGTCCTCGATCTCGAGTAATACGTCCGCCTCCATACCAGGGCAACGCTTCTCACCGGATGTATTGGCGGCATAAAAGCCGTCCTTCATGTAGTCGTGCTCTTTCGAGCTGAGTTGCTGGATGCACTCGGAGGCCACGTGATGGTTCGTGAAGAGTAACCCATTGGGTGAGACAAAAGAGCCCGAGGCAACGACGCGCACCGACGCAAGCCGCAGGCGGTCAAGGAAATCCTGGCTAACGATGGCGCCGTGCTTCTTCTGCACCTCGCCGGCCGGAAACTGGTTTGGGAGCCAGATGCCTTCATCGCCAGCCGCCCGGTACGCGGAAATTGCCAGGAGCACGGTGATCGCGGCGGCGAACCTGGATGCGTTCATACTGTATAAGACCCCTTTCTCCTCTATTCTCGCCGATTTCTAATATTCTCTTTGCTCGGCTGATTCGCCAGTTTCGACAGAAATCGGAAAAAATCCCATAATGCATTGATTATAAATAGCTTAACTAGATTTCCCTGATGGCAAAAACTTCCCTTCTTGCCATCGGTGTGCCATATTAAGAAGTGGGAAGTTAGGTTATACAAGTTGCTTATGACGCAGTTAGGCGAGGCAATCGCCCGCTATCACAAGCTGATCGAATCAGAGCCGCACCGGAATCTCCAATGGGCGGCCGAGCTCCGCGACCGGATGATCACGGCTCACCTCACCGTGGGCGGCAAGCCAGTCTGCCCGTTTCTCCGTCCGCACTTTTTGACACGGCGCCGTTACGACGCGCTGGTGAAGGCGGCCGAGGCCCTTCTTTCCGCAATCGACCGGATCAAACAGATGGCTTTGGCCAATCCGGCGCTCCTCAGCCGAATGGAGTTGCTGCCCGCTGAGAAAATGCTGGCGTCGATTGATCCAGGGTATCCGTATCTGACCGTAACGTCGTTGCTGGACACGCATCTTGACAACGGGTCACTGCGGTTTGTGAATTACAACGCGGATACGGCGCCGGGTGTGGCGTTTGGAACCGCGCTGGACGAATTGTTCTATGACTGCCCGCCGGTGAAGCAGTTCCGCCGCCAGTACAAGCTCTCGCGGCTCGGCGGCACGAAGCACCTCGTGCAGTCGGTGTTGCAGGCCTACAAGGAATTTGGTGGCAAGCGAAAGCCCCGCATCGGCGTGCTGGAATTCCGCCAACCCTTCCAAGCGTCTGAGCCGAGCGAGTATCTCCTGTTGTGCGAGTTGTTCCGGAAGGCGGGTTGCGCGGCAGAGATCGTTTCGCCCGACCAACTGGAATACAAGGGCGGCGTCCTGCGTCAGGAAAACTTTGTAATCGACCTGGTGTTCCGGCGGGTCAAGGTGCAGGAGTTTCTTCTTCGTTTCGATCTGTCTCACCCACTGGTGCGGGCCTACCGCGACCGGGCAGTCTGTATGGTCAACAGCTTTCGGTCGGAACTGGCGCACAAGAAAGCGATTTTTGACCTGCTCACGGACGAAACGATCACTGCCGGTTTTCCTGCCGCCGAACGCCGGGCCATTCGCGACTATATTCCGTGGACTCGAGTCGTGACCGAGACCAAGACGACCTTCGAGGGCAAGACGATCGACCTGATCGAGTTTATCCTCAAGAACCGCGAGAAGCTCGTATTGAAGCCGAACGACGACAGCGGCGAGGAACCTGCTTACCAAGGATGGCTCACCGACGACGCTGGCTGGGAGAGAGCGCTGCGGGCGGCGACGCGCAGGCCGTACGTCGTGCAGGAGCGTGTCGAGCCAACTCGCGTCGTGTTCCCAGTCATGTTTTACGGGGAGATGCAGATGCGCGAGCTTCAGGTGGACGTTCACCCGCTCGCATTCCTTGGACGCGTGCACGGCTGTGCGAGCTGGCTCTCGGAGCCCGTGTCTGGCGGGTTCTCCAGCATCGCCGGTCTGGCGCCCACATTCATTCTCGAGAGCAAGAATTAGCTGTTAGCGGTCAGCGATCAGCTCTCAGCTTTTGGAGGAGCCCCCTCAGCTGATCGCCGACCGCTGAAGGCTGTCACCGATCGACGGACACGTGTGCCCGCAGGTTCGCCACGCCGGCCGTGTAGCGGCTGTCGGCAACGGCAAACGCGACCGCGTCTTCCATCCAGTCATGCCAGACGCCGTTCGGATCGTGGGAGGCCGCTGTAAGCGTGTACTCTTGAGGGCACAACTCGCAGCGGAACGAGAAGAGCACGCTCAGGACGTCCCCTTCCCGGCAGGGTCCAAGCCGGACGCGCTCCAGTTCGGTGTTGGTGCCGAAAACCTCGAAGCCGATACGAGTGCGGATCATGATCCCAACAACCGGGTCCTCGACGGCGGAGCGGAAGCGGACCACGACGCGCACTGCCACAGCTTCACCGCTCTGCCAGACCATGTTGGGACGGCCGGCGGCGTCGAGTGTCTCGACTGAAAGCAACTCCGCACGGCCGTCGCCGCGCCGCAGAGACGGGCTCAGTGGCAAGGTCACGGTCTGGCCCCAGCGCCTCAGGCGATGCGCGACGTGACGGCGGTACTTCTCCAGAACCTCGCTGGGGTCTCCGGATGCGGCGAGACAGCCGCCGTCGAGCCACCAGATTTCGTCGCAAAGCGTTCGAAGCAGTTCCTCCTCGTGCGATACAAACAGGATCGTCGCCCCGCGCCGCCGCGCCGACTCCATTCTGATGACAGCTTGTGCCCGGCGGATGGCGTCGTGGCGCGCGAGCGTCTGATCCAGCAGCAGAACATCCGAGCCTTCGAGATCCAGGGCGGCGTCTGGCCCAAGAAATCTCGCAGCGCCCCGGATGACAACCTCACCCGCAGCCGGCTGTTCGAGACCGGAAGCGAGGCGCAGAAGGGGGCACTTACCCGCTCCGTTCTCGCCGATGATTCCGACGATAGCGCCATCCGGCGCGGCGGCGGTGAAACCTTTGAGCGGTGGAAAATCGACCTCGCGAAACGCGACAGCCATGGAAGATAGAATAGCGGTTTTCATGCGGAAACCGGTTCTAGCGGTCCTTGTGTTGTCCTTTGCGGGCTGTGGTGGGCCTAGCGGTGAAGCGGAGTTGAGACGCGCCCTTGAGCGAACAGGAGGGGTTGTGATCTTGCCCGCCGGCACGGTCGAGCTCACCTCCGAATTGAAGGTCCCGCGCAAGGCGCACGACCTGGAGATCCGCGGAGCGGACGGGGGTACCGTGATCCGAGCCTCGGAACGCTTTCGAGGGCGAGCTCTGTTCGTGGTGGAGTCGGCCGCGCGAATCCGGGTCCGGAACATCACGGTTGACGGGAACCGTGCGGCGCTCGCGAAACCAGCCGGCCTGCCGCCCTACGACGTCCCCTTCGTGCAGTTCACCGAGACGAATGGAATCCTGGCCGAGGACGTCGAGGGTCTCGTTGTGGAAGGGGTGCGGTTCCGGGAGATCGCTGGTTTTGCGATCCTCGTTGCACGCTCCCGCGAGGTAGCGATTGAAGATGTCGAAGTGGAGCGCAGCGGCTCGCGGAACGACAAGGGGCGGAACAATACGACCGGCGGCATTCTTCTGGAAGAGGGCACCTCGGGGTTTCGTGTTGAGAACTGCTCCTTTCGGAGCGTGCTGGGTAACGGTGTGTGGACACATTCGTTGTATCCGTCGCCGAGGAACGTGGATGGGCTGATTCGCGGCAACCGCTTCGACACGATCGGGCGTGATGCGATTCAAGTCGGGCATGCGACGAAGATCCGGGTGGAACAAAACACCGGGCGGCGGATCGGGTTTCCACTCGAGGTGGTCGATATCGAGGGCGGGGGAACGCCAGTCGGCGTGGACACGGCCGGCAACGTCGACCGCAGCGTCTACATCGGCAACCACTTCGAAGAGGTAAACGGTAAATGCATCGATCTCGACGGATTCCATCACGGACAGGTGACGCGGAATATTTGTGTCAACCGCGGCAAGGCCGAGGACTATCCGTCCGGCAATTTTGGCATTGCGATGAACAACACGAATCCCGACATGGAGTCGGAGGAGATCCTGGTCGCCGATAACGAGATCGATGGTGGAAAATTCGGAGGGATCTTCGCGATCGGCCGGAATCACCGCATTATTCGCAACCGGATGCGGAACCTCAATCTCGCCCGCTGCAACGAAACGGCGGCGGTTTTTGGATGCCTGTACCTTCCGGACGAGCCCGATTTCCTGCGCTCCGGAATCTATCTGGCGCGACGAGCCGAACGTCCGGCGATTGCTCGCGGCATCGTCATCGAGGACAATCTGATTACCGGCTACAACATGAAGACCCGCTGTATTGGCGCCGCGCCCGGCGTGTCCCGGAAGGGGAACCGCATCAGCCGAAACGATTGCCGCGACGAGGTGCCCCGGCGATGATCGACCCGCGCGTGTGCGAAGGGATGCGCCAGGACTGGAACCGGCGCGCCCGTGAGGACGCCAACTACTACGTCGCATTTGGCCGCCGCGATCAGGACGACGCCGAGTTCTTCGCCACCGCCGCCGACGTGGTGCGAAATCTGACCCGGGAACTGCACCGCCTTCCAAGGGGTGATGTACGGAGCCGGCGCGCACTCGAGATCGGCTGTGGTCCCGGCCGCCTAATGCTGCCGATGAGCAGGTATTTCGGTGACATTCATGGCGTCGACATCTCGGACGATATGATCCGGCTGGCGAAAGAGAAGCTCCGTGACATTCCGCACGCGTACGCGAGCGTCACAAGCGGCGCCGACCTCGCCGGCTTCGCCGATGAGTCGTTTGACTTCGTGTACTCCTATGCTGTGTTCCAGCACATCCCGAGCCGCGACGTGGTTTTCAACTACCTGAGCGAAGCGCTCCGGGTGTTAAAACCGGGCGGCGTGTTGCGATGCCAGATCAATGGCCTGCCGGAGGCGGCGGCCCGGTATGACACGTGGAACGGTGTGCGCATCAGCGCGGAGGATCTCGTCGCACTCGCTCGCAAGCGGGATTTCCAACTACTGGCAATCGAGGGCGTCTCGACGCAATACATGTGGATGACGGCACGGAAAACGCCGCGCGCGCGAAAACGCGAACCCGCCATTGCGGCGCGCATCCGGCGAATCACGAACGCTCACAGCTCGGAACCGGTGGCGCCTTGCCGGGGCCGCTTCGCCTCGATCTCGCTGTGGATGGAGAATCTGCCGGCGGAGTGCGACCTGCCCGATCTCCGCGCCTTCATCGGACAGGAAGAAGGGAGCGTGTTCTATGTAGGGCCTCCGGAGGCTGACGGGTTGCAGCAGTTGAACGTGACGCTCCCGGAGAAGGTGCCGACGGGATTGCGGACTCTCAGACTCGAGTGGCTGGGTCACCCGGTTTGTCCCGATGGTGTGCTCCGGGTCATACGGCCGGGTCCTGTGGTGCCGCGGATACTCTCCGTTACCGACGGCATCGACCTTCTTTCCGGGACGCGGATCACGTCCGGAACCCTCAAAGTGACGGTCGATGAGATTGACCGTCCGGAGGATCTCACCGCCACCGTCGCGGGCCGACCGCTCGTGGAGGCGGAGGTCTTTTGCGTTGACCCGGTGCCGCCAAGGCACGAAGTGAACCTGACGCTTCCCGAGGCGCTTGCGCCCGGCATCCATCTACTCGAATTGACTCTCGGACGCCGTCGTTTCGCTCCGGTAGCGCTCGAAATCGTCTGAGTGCCGCCGCCTTTCCGCTTTCATCCGCCTGTAACCTTCTGCACCGCTAATAGATAAAAATCTTGACTGGGTACTATATGTTGGGGTACAAGTGACATTGCCGCCTTTGGGGGCGGGCAGTTGGGAATCATAATGAATGGAGGAGAGAAAATGGGCCAGCTAAGTGTTGATCTCGGCACTAAAACTCTGGACACGGAGAAGAGCGGAACCCGGCAACGGACCGGAGTGAGTTTCCCCCGGTACTTCACAGCCAGGATCGAGGCTGGGACGACGCCGTACGACGAGGTGGAATGGGAGCTTCGTACGGCCACCATCGGTAGTGACAAGGGCGCGGTCATCTTCGAGCAGCGGGATGTCGAGATGCCGGCCGATTGGTCGCAAACGGCCACGAATATCGTCGCTAGCAAGTACTTTCACGGGAAGCTCGGAACTCCCGAGCGGGAACGGAGCGTGGCTCAGCTTGTTCATCGCGTGGTGGACACCATTGCTGAGTGGGGGCGCGCCGGCCGGTATTTCAAGACGGGCGAAGATGTGGAGAACTTCCGGAGCGAGCTTGCCCACCTGATGCTGACGCAGAAGGCCTGCTTCAACTCCCCTGTCTGGTTCAACGTCGGCGTGAAGGAGGGCCGCGGCTATGGATGGTATTACGATGAGACCTCGGATTCGATTCGAAAGCTGACCCCGGACCAGACCCGCCCCCAGTGCTCCGCCTGCTTCATCAATTCGGTCAAGGATTCGCTCGAGTCGATTCTGGACCTGGCGAAGACGGAAGGGATGCTATTTAAGTGGGGCTCCGGTACGGGCACAAATCTTTCCGCCCTGCGTGAGGAAGAAGCCATCCTCTCGGGCGGCGGACGCGCCTCTGGGCCGCTGAGTTTCATGAAGGGATTCGACGCATTTGCGGGTGTCATCAAGTCCGGCGGTAAGACGCGGCGGGCGGCAAAGATGGTCATCCTGAATGCCGACCACCCGGACGTCGAGGCGTTCATCTGGTGTAAGGCGAAGGAGGAGAAGAAGGCCCACACGCTGGTTGACGCGGGCTACGATTCGTCGTTGGACGGCGAGGCATACGGCTCGGTTTTCTTCCAGAACGCGAACAACTCGGTCCGGGCGACGGACGAGTTCATGTACGCGGTCGCGGAAGACCGCGAATGGTGGACACGGTCAGTGCTTTCGGGGCAGCCGGTGAAACGTTACAAGGCCCGAGAGTTGATGCGGCAGATCGCCGAGGCTACCCACCAGTGCGGCGACCCCGGGATGCAGTTTGACACCACAGTGAACCGCTGGCATCCCTGCAAGAACAGCGGCAGGATCAATGCGTCGAACCCGTGCTCGGAGTACATGTTTCTGGACGATTCTGCCTGCAACCTGGCCTCGTTGAACCTGATGAAATTCCTCGGCCCGGACGGGCAGTTTGATACCGAGGCATTCCGTCACGCGGTTGACACGGTGATCCTGGCTCAGGAGATCCTGGTGGACAACGCCAGCTACCCAACCGACAGGATCGCGAGGAACTCGCATGACTACCGTCCGCTCGGGCTTGGTTTCGCGAATCTCGGTGCGATGCTGATGTCGCTGGGCATTCCGTACGACAGCGAACAGGGGCGTGATTACGCTGGCGCTGTCACCGCTGTAATGTGCGGGCAGGCCTACCTGACGAGTGCTCGTATCGCCGGGGCGGTGGGGCCGTTCGCCGGGTACCGGAACAACGAGGGGCCGTTTCTGGAAGTCATCAAGATGCACGGCGAATCGGTGAGCCGGATTCGGCGCGAGAACGTGCCTGCGGCCCTCTATGAGACCGCCGGGTCCGTTTGGCGGGAGGCATACGAAAGCGGTCGCAGCTTCGGTTTCCGGAACGGGCAGACGACCGTGATTGCTCCTACCGGAACGATCGGCTTCATGATGGACTGCGACACCACCGGAATTGAGCCGGAACTTGCCCTGGTGAAGTACAAGAAGCTCGTTGGCGGCGGGGTGATCAAGATCGTTAACAACACCGTGCCGCAGGCGCTGATCCGCCTTGGGTACACGCCGGAGCAGGTGGAGCGGATCGTGAGCCACATCGATTCGACGGGTACCATCGAGGGAGCGCCGCACCTGAAGCCGGAACATCTGCCCGTCTTCGATTGCAGCCTCCGTCCGCAGAACGGCGCCCGGTTCATTCACCACATGGGACACCTCAAGATGATGGCCGCCGTGCAGCCGTTCGTCTCCGGTGCGATCTCGAAGACCATCAACATGCCGGAAGAGTCGACGGTCGAAGAGATCATGGAGGCCTACATCGAGGGCTGGCGCCTCGGCCTGAAAGCTGTCGCCATTTATCGCGACGGTTCGAAGCGGGTGCAGCCGCTGAACACGGGCAAAGGCGAAAAGAAAGCGGTCCCGGGGGCGCCGGTGACTGAGAAGATCGTGTACCGCCCCGTGCGGCGGAAGCTTCCGGACGAGCGCCAATCGATTACGCACAAGTTCTCGATCGGCGGCCACGAGGGCTACATCACGGCGGGGCTGTACGACGACGGCCAACCGGGCGAGATCTTCATCACGATGGCCAAGGAGGGCTCGACCATCTCGGGCCTGATGGACGGCTTCGCCACCGCGATCAGCTTCGCCTTGCAGTACGGCGTGCCTCTCAAGTTCCTGGTGGACAAGTTTAGCCACGTGCGGTTCGAGCCGAGCGGCTGGACGGGGAACCAGCAGATTCCGTACGCGAAGTCGATCCTCGACTATATCTTTCGCTGGATGGGCGCCAAGTTCCTCGGGCCGGAGTACACGATCACCGAGGCCGGTGAGACGCCGAAACTGCGGCCTACCGAACCGGAGCCCCAGCAGTCACTGCCGTTCGGCCCAGCGGTGGACGACGCACCGCTCTGCAGCGAGTGCGGCGGGTTGATGACGCGCAACGGAAGCTGCTACAAGTGCGAGAACTGCGGCGGCACCAGCGGTTGTAGCTAGGGGTTCTTCAGCCAGGACGCGTTGGTGGGGTAACTGGCGGCCCGGTCCAAATGGATCGGGCCGTTTCTTTTTGTGCCTCCTAAATATTTCTAAATCAACAGGTTGCAACACCGGCAAGTAACGGTAGACTGGGAATTATGAAGAGGGCCATCTCACTCTTTCTCTCCGCCGCCTCCGTGCTCGCCGCGGGCGATGTGCTGCTGGTCGGACACAAATGGGCCGACTCCGCCGGGTTCTATGACACGGAGACAGGAAAGCAACTCGCGGTCGTTCCGGCGGGCGTCAAACCGCACGAATTCGCCCTGACCCCGGACCGTTCCGTCGCATACTTGACCAACTACGGCGTGGACCGCTACACGGAGACCAGTCCGGGCGGCAACACGCTGACGATTCTCGATCTGAGGCGCAGGCAGAAGGCCGGTGCGATCGACCTCGGGACGTTCCACCGTCCGCACGGCATCGAAATGGGTCCTTCCGGACGGCTCTACATCACGTGCGACTTCCCGCCCTCACTGGTCGTCGTGGATCCGAATAAACGGAAGATCGTCGAGAGTTATGAACTCGGCGAGTCGCTTCCCCACATGCTGGTCCTGACGCACGACGAGAAGGCCGCTTACACGGCCAACGCCGGCGCTGGAAGTGTGACCCTTGTCCGGTTCGGCGCCAGGAAACCGGAGGCGAGGATTCCCGTGGGAGGGGTGCCGATGGGGTTGGCCTTGAGCCGCGACGGGACGCGCCTGTACGTTGCCACTCGGACCGCGAACACGATTGCCGTCATTGACACTGCGACAAACCGGGTCGTCGGGAAAATCGAGATCGCGGGCAACCCGGCTCGCCTTGCGCTGACGCCGGACGGCAAGCATCTGCTCGCATCGCTGATCGAAGCGGGCGATGTCGCGGTGATTGACCTGGCGAGCCAGCGCGTAGCTCACCGCTTCCACGCCGGCGCCAATGTCGAGGGGATTACGGTGGACCCGTCCGGACGTTTCGGCTACGCCTCAGCGCAGGGGGACAACACAGTCGTGAAGTTCTCTCTGAGCGACTGGAAGGAAGTGCTTCGCATCCGGACAGAGTCCCGGCCGGATCCACTGGCTGTTCTCCCCGGCTTCTAGCAGACGCTACCGGCGCACGTCTGTCCGAACCGACCACGAGCCGTCGCGTTCACCGTAAGTCCACGTACCGGTGAGCGTCTCGCGCACGGCAGACTCGAGCAGCGTCAGAAATTCGCTGGAAGGGGGAAGTTTCGTCTGTGCTGTCCAACTTCCGGAGAGCGTTCGGCCGTCCGGAAGTTGAGCCAGCCAGGCTCCCAGCCATTCCTGCGGGGATTTCCGGACGGACCAGGTGCCGCCCGCCACGACATTCCCGGAGTCGTCCTTTAGGACCCAGTCGCCTCCGCACGTGCCCGGCTCCGGCTGCGGAAAGGCCCGCCAGGTTCCCCTGAACGTACGCTTGCCGTCCGTGGCCGCCCAGCGACCCCCTAATTCACGCGTCTGCCCGGCGAGTGCTTGCGAAAGCAAACAGAGCCCCAGTGCGCGCCGTGAAATCACACGCATGAGAACAGGGTAGCAGGTGGGTTGGCTGAAGTGGCCCTCAGGGGCCGCGGATCTCCAGCATCTGAATCACGTGGGTCGGACGCTCAGGCCAACCGAGAAGCTGCATCATCCAGCGATCGAGCCGGGAGTAGGGAAGAAACAGGTGGGACCTGACCTGCCGTCCCGCCGAGAGTTCAGTCTCCAGTTTCCGGTTGATCCCGCCTGGAGACACGTCGTGCGTATTGCGGAAGTACCAGACGGTTCGCGCGCGCTGTGTGGCTACCTCGCTCCTAAGTGACTCAAATGAGCGGCCTGGCGCCACTTGCACCACACGGACACCGTCCGGCAACCGCGCAACCAGCGGCCAGGGATCGTTATTGTACATGTCCACGATAACGACCGTGTCCGTTCCGGGCGTGCCCGACTGGATCAGCCGCGCCGCTTCGTCGTAGGGCATCAGGTACGCCTTGTTCAGGAAGCCCTCCCGCTGGAAGTACTGGATGATTGAGGCGGCCGACAGGCAGACCAGGCCGGTCAGACAGATGACGCGGAGCCTCCTTCCGGCCCGCTCCAGGCCGAGCACCAGAAGAAGCAGAAAGAACGGATAGACGAAGACTAGGCGTGCCGGGACAAAGGCGAACGAGACCCACCGGCTGGCCGCTAGATAACCTGCCACAGCGGTGATGGCCAGAAGGGCGAACCACACCGGCGGCCGCGCGGCCGCCTTCCATAGACAGAAGCTAAGAAGCGGGGCCAGAACAACCGAGGCAGCTACAACCCATTCCGGGGGCGTCTCGCCGAAGTGAAAAGAGAAGAACAGGTAGGCGAGACGGAGGGCATGGCTCGTAACCGACTCTCCAAAGGGAGAATAGGCGGCCGCTCGAGCGACGCGCCCCATCGCCGCCTGAAGGTAGAGCAGCCAGGGCAGGTACAAAATCACGATCAGACCTGCCGACGCCATGAGTCCCCCGAGGAGGCGGGGCTTCCGCTCACGGACTGCCTTCCACAAAAAGACGGCGGCCACTGAGGCAAGTACGGCCATGCCGGGCAGGTAGTGTACGTAGAGCAGGGCGAGGCTCGTGAGGATGAAGCCAAGCCAAAGCCCGAGCTTCCCCTGGCCGGTGAACAAGCGGGTGGCGAACCACAGCGCCGCACAGAAGAGGGCTGCCTGGAGTGTATACGCCCGTGCCATCCGGGAGTAAAGCAGCATGTAGGGCGACAGGCACCAGAGGGCGAGATACCAAATACGGCAGCGCCCGGGCAAGGGCCGAAGCCACAACCGGTCCAGCAGCAAGGTCGCCGCTAGAGCAAACAGAACGGACAGCGCCCTGGCCTTGATGGGCGTGCTTCCCGGCCACGGCCCTCGGAGCCAGAAATGGACCAGGATGGGATGCAGCGGAGGGTTGTTCACCTCCCTGCGCACGGTCTCTAACACGCCGGACAGCGGTTGAGAAGCAGTCTGAATCGTGTAGTGTTCATCTCCCCAAACGGGGAGTAAGTCGAGTTGCGGAAACAGAAGAACAGCCTGAACAGCCAGGCATAATGGAAGGGCGTATCGCTCGATCGACGCGAGGCGCGCCACCGCGGAATTCATGCGAATTTCCCACTATAACGCGGAGGGTGGACAGGGTGTACAGCGCGCTTCAAAGTCTCTCAAGAAAGAAAGAAGCCCTGCGTCTGGGTCCGCAGGGCTTCACTCAGAGGGGCTGGCGACGAGCTGGGCCTCGTCGCCGGGGATGCTAAAGTAATAGCATTTAGTTGTCTTGATTATACAGACAACCGCATCCGTTTGTCTAGACTTTTTTGAAAATTTTTTTCGAGACCTTAAGTCTTTAGTTTTCCGGCAGATTCCGAAGCAGGCGGGCACTTTCGTAATCGCGGACCAGTTGTTTGGCGATTCGCTCGGCGACATCCGCGCTCGCGCCCCGGAATTTCCCCCCCCGGCTCTCTTGCGTCGTGGACCACAGCACGTCGCCGTCCTTGTCGACGAGCCGGACAGAAGCCACAGCCTCGTGCTTTCGCTCCGCGGTTCGAGTGGATTCGCTCTCGCCGACAGTCACACCCCCGTACCGGCTGCGGCGATCGGAAGAGGTTTTATCGGGATCGGTGCCCGTGCTGAGGGAAGCGCGGGCATTCAGGCTCTCGCTCGAGGAAAACGTGTCGGTGAAGATGAGGTCTTCGGCGGAGCCCCGTAGAAAAGCATCGGCGCGCGCCTCGTTTTCGGTGATCACGAAGAGCTTGGTCGCCAGCAAGCTACTGATAATCATGTCCCGGAGCTGCTGGGCGGTATCGCCTCCCCCGAATCGGTCCACGTAAACCCGGCGTACGGAGAGGATGCGGACGAGCGTCGCCTGCTCTGGGCTGTCACGGCGGCTGGGGAGTCTCTCCGGAAGAGGCGCCTGCGCACCCCCGGCAAGTACGGCGACGACTGCGGCTAGCATCACGAGTTTCATTCGACGCCTACCCCTTTCCCTTTCGCGCCTCGTCGTCTTGATGCTGCACTTTAAGTCCGGTTCTCGCTTCCAGGCCGGCCAGCACTGCCCGAACGTCATTCTTGTCCAACTGAAACACGAGTGCCTGTTGTTTCCCCTGCTCGTCGGTGAAACCGACCGTGAGAAAGTGGTTCCTCTTTTTGCTCAACAGCAACATGGGAGAGATGACGATCGCCATGGCATAACGCCGGCTGGCTTTCTGCCCGTACTCGAGCAGGTTGATGTTCTCGTACGGGATCTGAACCGTCATGGCCTTGGCCTGGAAAGAAAAGCAGTCGTCATCGGTCATCAGGATGAGGCCCTGAATCCGGTTGCCGACGCCGGCAACCGTGCCTCCGACATAGGCCACGCGCGCTCCAGGTTCTACGGCGGCCGAGATCGCGGCAAAGAGTGCGCAGAGAACGGCGAGCCGTGTGGCCAGACTTCCGGCGGACATGCGACATCTCCTCTTCTGAATAGTGCACACCTTCGGCAGGGGCTCTCACTCTTCCGCCGATCGAGGGCGTATGCTGTGGGGGAGGAATTCCCGCTGATGACAAGGATCTGCTTTGCATTCCTAGCTTTCTTATTGTTTTCCGGACGAGGCGTCTCCCAGGAGAGGCGCGTTGTTGTGCAGCCCCGGGATACGGGAGCCGCGCTGGTGAACCCCAATATGGGTTGGGTGTTTCACCATTACGACAACAACATCACCAAGTACGGGCTTGAGCTTGAACCGTCCGATACGGTGGACGAGTTCCCCGGCGCCAGCACCGTCTACCTGCGGCTTGCCTGGTCGTACATCGAGCCGGAAGAGGGGAAGTTCAACTGGTCCATCGTCGATACGCCCGCGCAGCGCTGGATCGCCAAGGGTAAGCAGGTGGCGTTCCGGTTCAGTTGCGCCGAATCCGACCGGAATCAACCGTATGCGACGCCGGAATGGGTCCGGAAAGCAGGTGCAAAAGGCTACAATTTCGTGCCGCGCAAGGGAGTGGTCGCGGACGGCCCGTGGTGGGAACCCGACTACGACGACCCGGTGTTCCTCGAGAAACTGGGTCGCTTCCTGGCCGCGGCCGCAGCGCGGTACGACGGCAACCCGGAGGTAGCATTCATCGACATCGGGTCGATCGGCGTCTGGGGCGAGGGGCACACATATGCGAGCAGTATGCTGCCGTTCTCCCCGGATACCGTTCGCAAGCACATCGACCTCCACGCGAGGTACTTCAAGAAAACACTGATCGCCGCGAATGACGACCTTGCGCTTCATGGCAGGGGGCTCGAAGTGCTCCATTACGCCCGGCAGCACGGGATGACTCTTCGGGACGACAGCATCCTGGTCCAGCCCGGCGACAAGGCGTACCACCGGGCCTACCTGGCGCCGGTCTTCTGGCCGGAACTCCCCGTCGTGCTGGAATCCGAGCACTACGGTGCGTCCCGCGACGAAGGTACCTGGCGGGACGGCAGCCGCTACCTCGATGCCGTCGAGGATTACCATGCGAGCTGGGCGACCGTTCACTGGTACCCGCGCGAGTTCCTCAAGGAGGCTCGTCCCCTGATCGACAAGATCAACATGAGGCTGGGCTACCGTCTGCAATTGCTGGAGGCATCCTGGCCTGAGGAGGTGAAGGCGGGCGGAACCATGTCGGTTGGGTACCGCTGGCGCAACGCCGGGGTCGCCCCGTGCTATCCCGGAGGCCACCCGGCGATCACGCTGAAAGACGCAAAGGGCGGCATTGCCGGAGTTTTCGTGGACGAGGAATTCGACATGCGGTCGTTGCCGGTTGGAGCCCCCGGACAGGCGCACCCGGTCGGGCGTGAGGTCAAGGCAATCTCCCAAGCCTCGCGGCCGCTGATCGACTTTCGGCTCCCTCCAACGAACATCCTGAAGCCTGGGGCGTACGACGTATTTTCATCGGTCGGCACACGGACCGGTACACCGAAGATCGCATTACCGCTTGGAGCGGAGGATGGCCAACGGCGATATCTTCTCGGTACAATCACCGTGAAATGAAAATAGGACAGGTGGTTCCTTTTTTGTTCTCGGCCGCGTTGGCGTGCGCAGCCGCCTTCTCGCAGAGCCGCGTTGTCGTGAAGCCGCAGGATACCGGAGCCGGTCTCACCAATCCCGGAATGGGCTGGGTCTTCCACCACTATGACAACAGCATTCAGAATTATGGCGTCGATCTGGAACCGTCCGACACGGTCGATGAGTTTCCGGGTGTCGGCGTTATTTACTTGAGGCTTGCGTGGTCCCACGTCGAGCCGGAGGAAGGCAAATTCAACTGGTCGGTGGTGGACACGCCGGCGCAGCGCTGGATTGCGAAGGGTAAGCAGGTGGCCTTCCGATTCACCGCAAGCGAGTCCGGAAAGGACCAGCCTTATGCGACGCCGGAATGGGTCCGCAAGGCCGGAGCGAAGGGGCACTTTGTCGATCCGAGCAAGGGGATCGTCCCGGGCGGTTTCATTTGGGAGCCGGACTTTGACGATCCGGTATTTTTAGCCAAACTGGACCGATTCCTTGCCGCAGCCGCGGCGAGGTACGACGGAAACCCGGAAGTGGCGTTCGTCGACGTCGGGGCATTTGGCGTCTGGGGCGAAGGGCACACCTACAGCGGCTCGCTCCTTCCGTACTCCGCCGCTACGATCCGCGCGCATATCGATCTTCACAGAAAGCACTTCAAGCAGACCCTGCTCGCCGCCAATGACGATTTCTCACTCCAGGGCAGGGGAATCGAAACTCTGGACTACGCCCGGCGGCTCGGCCTGACGTTCCGCGATGACAGCATCATTGTCCAGCCGGGCGACAAAGCCTGGTACCACGCCTACATGGCGGACTGGTTCTGGCCGCGGACGCCGGTGATCCTCGAATCCGCGCATTACGGCTACATGCTGGAACGCGGCAATTGGGGAGATGGCAGCCTCTACCTGAAGGCTGTCGAGGTTCATCACGCCAGCCTGCTGTCCGTCCACGGGTACCCGAAGGTGTTCCTGAAAGACAACCGGGCCCTCATCGACAGAATCAACCGCCGTCTGGGATACAGGCTCCAATTGCTGGAGGCGTCCTGGCCTGTGGAGGTGAAGGCGGGCGGAACCATGTCGGTCGGGTACCGCTGGCGCAACGCCGGGGTCGCTCCGTGCTATCCGGGAGGTCACCCGGCCATTACCCTGAAAGACGCGAAGGGCGGGATTGCCGGCGTGTTCGTGGACGAGGAGTTCGATATGCGGACACTCCCGGTAGGTCCTCCGGACGAGGCTCAGGCCGTGGGGCGTGAGGTCGAAGGCTACTCGCTCGCCAATCAGGCTTCCCGGCCGATGATCGAGTTCCGGCTGCCACCGGACCACATCCTGAAGGCTGGGGCGTACGACCTCTATGTATCAGTCGGATCCAGGAGCGGAACACCGAAGATCGCTCTACCACTTCCCGGCGACGACGGACAACGGCGATATCTTCTCGGTAAGGTCACCGTCCGTTAGGAATGCCATGCCCGGAACGGCGCACCGCCTTGACACGCTCGCCGTCCGGGTTTAAATTTGTGACCAAAGGCTGTGTAAGGAGGGTTGCCAGATGCTGGACCTTACCAGGCGGCAGAGGTCCGATCCGGAAGAGCGGAAGGTGATCTTTCTGGAGTTCGTCGCTGCCTCCGCCATCTTTTCGATCGTGGCCTTGGTGCTGTATATGGTCTTCACGTACAAGCCTGCCTAGGGCGGCCGTCCGGAGGGTCGAAGAGAGACCGCACGAGCGCAAGCGCGTCGTCCCGCGTACGGATTCGAGATTCCAGTTGAGCATCCTCGACTTCGGCGAGCATCCGGTGAAACGCAGGACCGGGGTGATAGCCTGCCGCGATCAGATCACGCCCCGTCAGTAGCCGTGGCGGCTTCAGCTCTTCAGTCTTCAGTTCCGAGAGTTTCGAGCTGACGAATTCATAATTGTCTAGCCGCCGGTGGCTGCCGGCGCAATCCAACCGGTGCAATTCCAAGTGTTCGTCAAAATGCTCCTGCCGGAGGAACCGCTTAAGGGTACTCTCGCGCATGCGCCGCACTTCCATGAAGCGCAGATGGTTTGCCACGAGCACCTCCACCCGCCGAATCTCCGCCGCCGAGAACCGCAAGCGCGAAAGGATCTCGACGGCCATTCTGGCCCCCACTTCCACGTGGCCGTCGAAGCGGATGCGCTCCTCAATACGAAAAGTGGGCGGCTTGCCGACGTCATGCAGCAGGACGCCGAGCGCGAGCGTCACCGTAGGGTTCCGCATTGCGCCGAGCATCAACAGCGTGTGGGTCCAGACGTCACCCTCCGGATGGAACTCAGGCGGCTGCGCGACCCCCTTCATCGCCGCAACCTCCGGCAGGATCTCTGCCAGCAGGCCCGATTCATCCAACAGCTCAAAGCCACGCCGGGCGTCGCCTTCGATGAGGATGCTCACGAGTTCATCCCGAACCCGTTCCGCCGAGACCCGCCGTATCAACCCGCGCAGCCGCCGGATCGCCTCCATGGTTCCGGGCTCGATATGGAACTCCAGTGTGGTTGCGAAGCGAACGGCGCGCAGCATCCGCAAGTGATCTTCGCCGAAGCGAGTTTCGGGATCTCCGATGGCCCGAACACACCTCGCCTCCAGGTCTGCCCTGCCCCCGACGAGATCGAGCACCTCGCCGGTTCCGGGGTCGAGCAGCAGGGCGTTGATGGTAAAGTCGCGGCGCAAGACGTCCCTGCGCGGGTCTGCCTCGAACTCGACCGAAACAGGACGGCGGCCGTCCCGGTAGGCATGGTCACTACGGAAAGTGGCCACCTCGACCTGCGTGTCAGCCTCCGTTACGACCATCACGCCGAAGTGAGCGCCTACCTGGCGCGAGTTCGGGAACAAGGCCAGGATCTCCTCAGGCCGGGCGCTGGTGGCGACGTCGTAATCCTTAGGCTCACGCCCCAGCAGCAGATCGCGGACACACCCGCCCACAAGATACGCACGGTGGCCGCTCGTCTGTAGCATCCCAACGATGCGTTCCGCCAAGGCGCCCGCGCTGGTATCCGGCACGGCCATGATCGTAGAATAAGCGATTGGGTTCACTGAGATCTCACGTATGTCCAGCCAGGCCGGTCAGCCGGCTCCTCACGCAAAGATCGTAGTTGCGACGACCGTAGCGTTATCGTTTATCTCGTTCTGGCGCGGCGCCGCCATCGTTCTGAGCGATCTCGCTTCGTCATCGTTCTATGCCGGCGGCATTGCAGAGCAGGCCATCGGCAAGTCAGCGCCGTGGTTCGTGCTTGGCGTCATGTTGTTCAGCTTTGCGGTCCGCTCCATTTACATGGAAAGCTGCAGCATGTTTGTGCGCGGCGGAGTGTATGTGGTCGTCCGCGACAGCATGGGGCCGGTGATGGCGAAGCTCTCGGTTTCGGCGCTGGTGTTCGACTACATTCTCACCGGGCCGATCAGTTCGGTGACGGCCGGCCAGTATCTGGGCCACCTCCTGAACGAGATCGCCGGGCTTGTGAATCAGCCCTACCGCGTGGACCCGCACTTGTTTGCCGCGGTGTTCGGTGCCGCCGTCACCATCTACTTCTGGTGGAGCAACGTCAAAGGGATCCACGAGTCCAGCACGAAAGCGCTCCGTATTATGCAAATCACCACCGTGATGGTGGTACTACTGCTCATCTGGTGTCCGATTACCTTGCTGCTGAAAGATAAGGTGGATCTGCCGCCGCCGCCGACGCCCGCGAACCTTCAGTTTACGGAGGAGTCGCTCGGCTGGTTCCATGACACGTCCTGGCCACAGATTCCGCTCGTTGCCATCATGATCGCCTTCGGCCACTCGTTTCTGGCGATGAGCGGTTTCGAGACGCTGGCTCAGGTCTATCGCGAAATCGCTTCTCCGAAACTCAGGAATCTGAAGCGCACCGCAAATATCGTCTGCGGTTATGCCGTGATCTCTACCGGCATCGTTACCCTGCTCGCGGTAACGATCATTCCAGATGAGGTCAGGAAGAACTATTACGACAACCTGATCGGCGGACTGGCGATGAACCTGGCGGGACCGTATCTGTTGCGCCTTGGATTCCATGTGTTCGTCGTCATCGTCGGTATTATGATCCTGTCCGGAGCGGTCAACACATCGATGATCGGCGCCAACGGCGTGCTCAATCGCGTCGCGGAGGACGGTGTTCTGGTGGAATGGTTCCGCAAACCTCACCACCGGTTCGGCACCACGCATCGTTTGATCAACCTGGTCACGCTGTTTCAGTTGATCACCATCATCGCCAGCCGCGGCGACGTCTACCTGCTCGGCGAGGCTTATGCCTTTGGTGTCGTCTGGAGTTTCTCCCTGAAAGGCCTGGGCGTGCTGGTCCTTCGCTTCCAGAGAAAGGACCAGGAGTATAAAACGCCGCTGAATTTCCACATCGGAGGCCGGGAATGGCCGGTTGGACTGGCCATGACGACGCTCGTTCTGTTCTTCGTGGCTGTCGCCAACCTGTTCTCCAAACGCATCGCTACCATCTACGGCGTGTCCTTTACGGTGCTGCTTTTCGTGGTGTTCACAGTGTCGGAGTATCTCAACCGGCGGAAACGGAGCGCCGTACACAAATTAGGTCTGGAGGAGTTCAATCTCGAGATCCAGCCGCAGGTGACGGCGGAGACAATCGAGGCCAGGCCGGGCTGCGTCCTCGTAGCGGTCCGGGATTACAGCCGGATGGTCCACCTCCAGAAGGTTCTCGAAAAGACGAATCTGCGGCGGCACGACATCGTCGTGATGACGGTGCGTCCCGTGACGGCCGGCGCCGGCGAGTACGGCCTTGCCGCGAACCAGATCTTCAGCTCTTACGAGAAAGAGCTTTTCACGGCCGTGGTCTCCATGGCGGAGAAAGAAGGAAAGCCCGTGGATTTGCTGGTGGTGCCAGCCGTGGATCCTTTCGATGCGATGGTGCAGACCGCTTCAGAATTGCAGGCCTCCCGCCTTGTCACCGGTGTATCCGCGCGAATGGATTCGGAGGAACTGGCGAGGCTGATCGGTCTTGCCTGGGAACGGTTGCCCGAGCCAAGGCACGCCTTTTCCCTCGAAGTGATCAGTCCCGACCGGCCGTCCATCTACGTGAACCTCGGTCCTCACCCGCCTCGATTGTGGCCCGAGGACATTGACCGGCTCCATGACATCTGGCTGCAACTTTCCGAGAGGGCGGGCTTTGGATCGAAGCTGCATCACCGGGACGTCGTCGGGTTGGCTCTGCGAAGGCTGCAAAAGCAACTCGACGCGAAGGATCGGGAACAGGTGATCGAGGACCTGCGCAGGGAACTTGGTAAGGGTTAAACTGACGGGCTGGTGCCGTTCCAACTTGATTCACCTATGCACTACACCCACGTTTTGTACAGCGAAAAGGACTGTGAGGCTTTCGCCGAGAGCGCTATCTGAAGACCGGCAGGGAAAAGCGCTACCTTCGGTAGCGGCTCGCTGCGCGTGGCGCGGGCCTCTTAGCCGGGAAAAGTTGGAACGGCGCTAGCTTTTGCCCTCCGGCTTGTCCTTCTGCCGTTTGTCGGTTTCCCCCTCCGTCGGATCCACCGATGAGAGCACCTCTTTGAAGAGGGCCGCTTTCTTCAGTTCCTTCTTGGACGGGGGAGCCTTCTCGTGGCGGTAGTCGTGGTCGTTGTAGCAGGTCCGGCAGCGTACCTTTGCTGGCTCGGCGTTCAACAGCGAGACGATCGCGTGATTTGTGAGGCGGCGGCACTTGACGCAATAGTCGTCAATGACGTCGCCTAACCGAAGATCGGACATAGCGGGTTGTGTCTCCGCGTTTGACTCCGCAAGTATATCGAACTCACTGGACGACCTGCCACAGGAGACCGGCGGCGGCGGAACCGACGATCATCCAGACGGTGTCGATCCGTGTCGCGACCATCAGTACAAACACTGCTCCTGCGAGGAGCGCCGGCACGACTCCGGTAATCGCGTCCCGGGCGAGGGGGACGCTTGCAGAGAGGATCAGTCCCGCCGCGGCCAGCGTCACGCTCTGAATCACCTGTTTCGCCCGCGGATGGTCGGCCCGACGCCCAAAGTGACGGACCATCGGCACGATGAGGAACGCAGGTGTCATGAGTGCAAGCATGCCCGCGAAAGCGCCGGGGACACCCGCCACGAAGTAGCCTACGCTGACGACGTACAACCCGAGTGGTCCGGGCCCCATGCTTCCGACCGCCACCGCGGTGTTCAGTTCCCGGTCCGTGAGCACGCGATGCTGGACTACCAGGTCGTTTCTCAGCATGGGCAGAGATGCAAGGCCGCTGAACGATGTCATTGTTGCCTTCAGCAGAATCAGGTAGAGGATGACGACGTTCATCGTTTCGCCGGTTCCGGCCAAAGCAAACCCGTGATCGCCGCCAGCGCCAGTACTGGAATCGGTGATAAGGAGAAGCCGAGCGACAGGATGAGTGCTGCCGCGACAAGCGCCCACGGCCGCAGCCGCGAACTCCCGGCCGCCTGCGAACGGATGAGGAGCCACGCCGCCGCGGCCATCATTCCGACCGCTGCCGCCACAATGCCGTTGAACGCGCCTACCGCCGCCGGATGCGCCCGCAATTGCTGATAGCTGTGGGTGAGGATAACGGCTAGCACAGCGGAAGGAACCGTGACTGCGGCCACGGCCGCGAAGGCGCCTGGCCAGCGCCGGATGAACCAGCCCGCCGCTGCGCAAAACGCGAGCAGATTCGTCCCCGGCGTGATTCGCGCGAGTCCGTAGGAGAGGCCGTACTGGTCGGCCGAAATCCAGCCTTTCCTGCTCACCAGTTCACGCTGGAGCGCGGCCATGGTCGGCTCGCCTCCGCCGAAGGTGAGATTGCCGATTCGAAGCGCGATCGAGAACAATGTGCGAAGACTTGGCATTTCGGGCTTGCTGACGGATCAGTACGGGTCGGAGCTGGCTTGGCGCATCGCCTCGGCCTGATTGGCGGTGATGACCGCGACGTTATAGATGTCCTCCGCCGAGCAACCCCGGGACAAGTCGTTACCGGCTTTCGCCAGCCCTTGCAGCAGTGGGCCGATGGCCGTGGCGCCAGCCAGCCGCTCCACCAATTTGTAGGCGATGTTAGCGGCCTCGAGGTTGGGGAAGATGAGCGTATTGGCGCGGCCGGCCACCGTGGAGCCGGGGGCTTTCGAACGCCCGACAGCTTCTACAAGCGCTGCGTCCGCCTGGAGTTCGCCGTCTGCGTGGAGGTTCGGGTCGCGGGCCCGGATGATCCGTAGCGCCTCGGCCACTTTGTCCACTGCCTTGTGCGTCGCGCTCCCCTTAGTCGAGAACGACAGCAGGGCCACTGCCGGTTCCACGCCAAGCAGGTTGCGGACGCTTCCGGCGGTAGCGATGGCAATGTCCGCCAGTTGCACCGCGCTCGGGTCGATGACGATCGAGCAGTCGGCGAAGAACAGCAGGCCTTTGTGCCCGAAAGCGCGGTCGTGCAGGGCCATGATGTAG
>DATIFQ010000306.1:0-2386 GCA_035455185.1 Bryobacteraceae bacterium
CAGGCGCACAACGCTGTGCCCGGGGGTGTGGCCGCCGGTGCGAGTGACGAGCACCCCCGGCGCCACCTCGTACTCCTTCTCGAACGGCCGCAGCTGGCCCTGGTACTCGTTCAAGAACCGCTTGGCCGCGTGCCGAATCAAGTCCGCCATATCCGGCGGCATGGCGGTACGGGAGAAATCGGGCGACTCCCAGAACTTGGCCTCGGCGGCCGCCAGATGGATCCGCAGGTCCGGACGCAGCCGGTCCTTCACTCCATCGACGAGCAGCCCGCCAATGTGGTCCATGTGCATGTGGGTAAGCACCACGTCGGTCACGGACGCGAGATCGATGCCGGCGGCCTCCAGTCGCTGAACCAACCGCCCGGCCCGAGGCAAGTTTAAGCCCGGGTCCACCCCTATCCCAGCGTCGATGAGTACGGTCCGGCTTCCGCTACGCACCACGACCGCGTTGAGCGCCCACTCGAACACGTCCGGCGGCAGGAACATGTCGTTCAGCCAGGCGGCCCGAACGGCCGGGTCGGCGTTATGGCCCAACATCGCGCCTGGCAGCAACAGAACCCCATCGCTCACCACCATTACGTCAATCTCGCCGACCCGCAACGCGTAGCGCGACGGAACCAACTCGTCGAGCCCCGGTCTACCCAAGCTCATGTTTGTCTCTGCTGCGGTAGTGCTGCGCCGGGTAGCTAATGAAGATTGTGCGGACATGATCGTTCTCCCTCGAGGGAAATGCTCTTGGACGTAGGTAAGCAAGCCGAGAGGAACTGTATGATCTTCCCCTCGGCTTTTCGGTCGCCGCTATGCTGCAGTTTTGGTCGCAAGTCCGGAACGCAGGAAGGCCAGCAGGTCGGCATTTATGATGTCCGCCTGGGTGGTGGGGCAGCCGTGCGGGAAGCCCTTGTAGGTCTTTAACGTTCCGTTCTTTAGTAGCTTGACCGACAATGGCGCGGAGTCGGCGTAGGGAACGATCTGATCGTCATCACCGTGCATGACCAGAACGGGCACCGTGATCTTCTTGAGGTCCTCGGTGAAGTCGGTCTCCGAGAACGCCTTGATGCCGTCGTAATGCGCTTTGGCGCTCCCCATCATGCCCTGCCGCCACCAGTTCTGATAGACGCCCGGAAGTGGCTTCACGCCCGGTCGGTTGAAGCCATAAAAGGGGCCGCTCGCGAAATCGAGATAGAATTGCGCCCGGTTGTCGGCGAGCGACTTGCGCAAGCCGTCGAACACCTCCATCGGCAGACCGCCCGGATTGGCCGGCGTCTTCACCATGATTGGCGGCACCGCATCAATCAGAACCGCCTTGGCGGCGCGGCTTTCGCCGTGCCGTCCCAGATAGTGGGTAACCTCGCCGCCGCCGGTGGAATGGCCAACGTGAATTGCATTCTTCAGATCGAGATGCGCGGTCAGCGCCGCCAGATCATCAGCATAGTGATCCATGTCGTGACCGTCGCTCACTTGTGCGGACCGGCCATGACCTCGGCGGTCATGAGCTATGACGCGATAGCCCTGATTGACAAAAAACATCATCTGCGCGTCCCAGTCGTCGGCCGACAGAGGCCAGCCATGGCTGAACACGATGGGTTGGCCCTTACCCCAATCCTTGTAAAAGATCTTGACGCCGTCTTTGGTCGTAATCGTACTCATGGGTACCTCCGTGGCTGGAAATTGACCTTTCCCCAGCACCGCAAAGTTGCCCCGGAGCCTTCGAGCACCCTGAATTGTCGCGTAGGTTGTTGGTTGTTACCGGGAACGATGAAGTGCCGTCTTTGTTCCCGACTAAGCAAGATGATGACTGGTCAGTAATGCTGACGATTACCTTCCATGTCCGCTTTCAGCGACCAAAAAAGCGGACACGCGCCTCGCAAGAGGTGATATCTGGCGCGTGATCCATTCAGCAATGGGATTGCGAAAGGCGCTTTGGCCTGAACCTAAAGCGATGGACTCCAAGGTTCCGCGAGCAGGAAATGCCAGGTTCGGCGCGTGCGGCCACTGCCAATTCTCGAGGTAGAGACCGGAACTTCGATTCATCTGGGAAAAAGATGAGCGGGCGGATCGTGTCGCGCCGAATCGGCACATCGATGCGAGGTCGGATCCTTACCTGAGGCGACGGGCGCAGGCGGCGGCAATCGAGGGCCGGTCCAGAAGTTTGAGGTATTCGTCGATCGGAACATAGGTGGAGCTGCGGCGCAACTAGCGATGTCGGCTATGGGCCATAAACGGACATCAGTTTTCCAGCAAAGCCACTGTGCCGAGCCCACCATCGGCACAGATACTAACGATCGCCCGACTTCCCTTGGGCATTGTTGCAAGTTCCTTTACCGCCTGACTTAGGATTCGCGCCCCGGTAGCAGCGAAGGGATGACCGAGTGCGACACTACCGCCG
>DATIFQ010000307.1:0-4211 GCA_035455185.1 Bryobacteraceae bacterium
ATACATCAACATCCGCCTGGCGAACGAGCGCCTGGTAGCATACCTCTCGAGTTTTTTCGGAATCCTGGCGCTTGGCCTCGCCTCGCTGGGGCTTTCCGGTGTGCTGGCCTGCGTGGTGACGCAACGGACGCGGGAAATCGGCATCCGCATGGCGCTCGGAGCACGGCGCGGAGACGTGGTCAGGATGATTTTGCGCTTCTCCCTCGTGCCGGTGGTGGCCGGACTGGTGATTGGGGTCGTGGTGGCATTTTCCTGGGGTCTCTTCCTCGGCAGCCTGATCTACGGCATCGACACTTTCGATCTTGTGTCGGTGTCGCAATCCGTCGCCGTCTTGCTGGCCGCTGCGCTGCTCGCCGCCGCCCTCCCCGCGCGCCGGGCGACCAAAGTCGATCCCATGGTGACGCTGAGGTACGAATGAGCTCATCCCGAGTCTCAAAGGGAATGTCGAACGCGGATCGCAGCGTTTATGAGGAGCGGCTCTTAACTTAAGATTGCGATCCGAGGTATAGCCGTGGGCATAGCAGGAATCATGGGATCGATGCTCTCCTTCATGCAGGACGCGTCCGTAGTGAAACAACATTGGGAGAGTTCCCTAAAGCTGACTCGCCAAACAAGTATTTGGTCCTTGGTCGGACGGGACTTGTTCGAGCATGCCGTGATTGGCCTTGTCTGTTGGGCAGTGTTGCTCATCTTTGCACCAAGGGGCTTGCTTCGGCCTTTGATCCTACGATTCGTTGATCAATGCTGTGGCGGCTGAATACTGTGAAAGCATGGTTATACGTAGTAACCACGTGGAATCAGTAGGTTCGCGGGAATTCCGCGTGAAAAGCGGCCTCTTGTGGAATCAACAAGTCACCGTCGCGTATAACCATCGCCAACCGCAAAAATGCCGCAACCGCGCAAGGCTTGCGCCTGCAATAGGTTACTGTGGGGTGATACGTCACCCGAGCGGGGAACTTAGGGCGAGTTTCGGTGACAAGTTTCAGTTTCGGTGACAGGCTACGCAATCGCCAAACTTACTGAGCCCGTTGTGGCGATACCCGCTGCGCGATCGCGGCGGCGCGGGCGGCGGACCGGTGAGTGTGGGGGGATTCGTAGCCTGTCACCGGAACTACCGGAACTCACGTTGAAACAGGCCAAGCTGAAACAGGCCCACGCTTGACTCCGGTGATCTGGCCGTGCTATTTGTTAGCGCGGGTACAGTAGATGTTGGCGTTTCGCAGGTACCGGTGGGTCTTCCTCCTGGCTGTAGTAGCCGTCGGCGCCTTTCTGCTGTTGTCCGCGATTAACAGCGCGAGTGGGCATTTCGAGTTCGTCGCGCTGCTGCCTCTTCTGCTCGTCGACATCGGCAGTTTAGTGGCTATTGGCTCCTACGTCACGGGTGAAGAGCCAGTTCGCCACGCCTTTCCTCTCGTCAGCAATTTGGTTCCCCGCGCACCACCCACTCTTTCCGTCTCGTAGCCGGTTTTGGGAGGAGGCCGTGCGCCCCCTCCGATTCCTGAAGAAAGCTGGCAATTGGAACGAAAAGGAGGGTTTTGTGTTCCTACTAGCAGACAATGATGCCGTGCAAGCGCTGAGGCGCTTCGGAACGATAAACATCGAAACTCTGGAGCAGTTCATGATCGCGGCGCTCGTTTTCTTCGGGGGCATCGTGACATTCATCTTCTTCTTGAAGAGATTGTTGGCATGGATGGACGAGCGCGGCTGGATCACCTACACCGGCCACGTACCCACTTACCGGTCAGTCGGCCACGCGTTTTTGGAACTGCAGTCCCTCGTCGAGCCCCAGAAGGAGTACGTGCTCGAATTGAAGGAAGACGAGGAACAGAAACGGGAAGAGGATGATGAGGCAGGTCCGGACGATCCGACTCGAGGGATTGCCCGACACGCAAGGATCGAGAAGGAGGAAACCCATGAATAGCGGCTTGGGTCTGTTCAGGCCTGTGGTAGTCGCAACGCCTATCGGATCTCCGCCAGGCCCGCACGCACGGCCTCGCGAATCTCAGGATCAGAGAAAATGTCGCCAAGCTCACAGACCATCACCGCTCGGGCGCCGGCCTCCCGCACGGCATGGAACTCGGCCCTCAGCCGCTTGCCACTCTTCCGATGCTGGGCCATCGCGCCCGAGGAATAGCAGCCGATCATCGGCATGCCGATCGCCGACTGGAAGCGGTAAGGCCCCCGCACGGTCCGGCGCGCATAGTCACTCACCTTCTCCAGACTCCAATGAGGCTGAAAGAACCAGCCCACCGTGCTGGCGGAATAGTCCACCTTCAGCTTCAGACCATGGAAGACATTCGGCAGGAAGACCGGATGGCAGTGGGTCATCACGGTAAACTGCGGCGCGGCCTTGCGGGTGACGTCGTAAAGCCGTTCATATAAGTCAACGAGCGCCTTTTCGTAAAATGCCGCCTTGGCCGCCCGCGGGCTGCCATTCGAAGGATTACGCAGAAACGCCTTCAGCGCCGCCCGGCAGGTTTCACACTCGCAGGAATGATAGTTGCGATAGCCGACGAAATCCCAACACACGCCGTGGTAGCCCAAACGCTTCGCGCGAGCAACCTCGCTGGCGACGTGAGGGACGACGCCCTCGTCCAAAGGGCACATGAGTTCCAGGTTCAGCACTTCCGGATGTCCGGGCAGCGGCTCGCCGCCGTATTGATACTCGCTGGTCAAGCCGCCGGCGAAACCCGGCAGCCGCCGCTCCGCCTCCTCTACTACCTGCACCCGCGCCCCGGGACGCTTCGCGAGCGGCGACAGCAACTTGAAACATCGCATGCCGCTGGCTCGGCACTGCGACACCAGCGCCTCGTCGAGACGCTGGGAACTCCAAGCATACCCGTTGAAACCGAGCTCCTTCGCCCCAGCCACGGCCGCGCGGACCCCTTCTTCCGTCATGGGGATATTCCAGCTTGCCGTCACCTTGAGCGGGACGGGCTCGGCCGCAACCGCCACACGCAACGCGCAAATCCCAACTAAGACCGCCAGACCCGACACGGTTCGCAAGATCTTCATCACCGCCTCACGTTCCATAGTCCTCGAGGCCAGACGAATCGGCGAAGCAGGAATCGAGTAACGGACGAGTCGTCTGGTCGAACGGGCGTCCGTTAGGAACGTGCCCGCCGGAACACCTCCAGCGCGTTATCGCGGTACATCTTCTTCAACACCGCGTCAGGCAGGCCGAAGCCATGCAGAGGCCAGTGGTAGTCGTAACAGACGTCCAGGTCGAATTCGTAAAAGTGTTCGTCGAGTGTCTCGAGGATTCGAAACGTACTGGTGAACATTCGCTGCGAATACGCCATATCCGATCCGTAAAGCGAACGGTCGGGGTACTTTTGGAAAAACTCCGCCGAAGCTCGCGGAATGGGCGCCAGTTCTCCGAACCGGGCCGAGATATCCAGGTATAGATTCGGATGACGTTCGAGCATCTGGCCGAGCCGTGTCAGGTCGTAGCCCAAGTTGACGAGATGGCACGCGACAAAGGTGGTCTTGCGGTGTTTCTCCAGGGTGCGTTCAAGACTCTCGATCAGGGCGTTATGCCCGAAAATCCCCGGCTGCTTGTCGTCGATGCGCCATTTGTAGCCGTTCGGAAGCCCGTCGTTCGTCTTGTCCATCGGCTCGTAAGCCCAGATGGGGTCCGAAACATGAATGTTGACGGGCATCCCGAGTTGCGCGCACTTATCCCATAGAGCGTCGATGCGCGGATCGTCCGGGTGCGGCCCGGGACCCGGCGCCGGCCTCTGCCCGGCGGGCGTGGCGCCAACCGCGCTACGGCGCGCCGCCGAGGTCCGGAAGCCCCATCCTTTGTCACTGACTTCCCCGACCCCAACGGCGCCCAGACGATGGCACTCTTCCAGGGCTTTGACTGCGTTCGGCCCGAATCTCGGCTCACCGAAGCCCGTCAAATCGAAGCCGCACCACAACTCAAAACGTCCGGGGTAACTGGAGTAGGCCCGGCTGACTTCGGCGAACCTCTCGACCGAATTTGCGCCGGTCAGGATCACGGTCTTTTCCACGTTGGCGGCGTCCATCGTTTTGACAAACTCGGGAAGTTGTTCGATGGGCCGCGGCCCGTGCGAATGAACATCAATGACGGGATACTTCGCCTTCTTGATGTCCGTCTTCGGGATTTTGAAAATGGGCTGGGGGCGGTAATCCTTGAGCAAGAGTTCGTCCGGCGTAGGCTGCGACGCGTCCGGCGCCGGGGCTTG
>DATIFQ010000308.1:0-6694 GCA_035455185.1 Bryobacteraceae bacterium
GGCGATGTTGCTGGAAATGCGGAAGTCCCACTTGCCCGGGTCAGTCGGCGCGAACCGGATCACCAGGCGCCGGCCGCCATCCCAGAACGCCGGCATTAGGAAGGTGCGATAACGTGGTGAGCGAAACTCGGCCTGGAGCTGGACTGTCAGGTAGGGGTTCGGATGCGCCCGAGCCTCTTCATCCGTCATGTCGAACACGATGTCGCAGGGCGTGTAAACCGCCGTCGGCTGGCACGGAGTCTGGGCCGAACTGAGTGAGGCGAACAGGAACGCCAGAACCTGGACAGACAGCTTCATGAGAACAGTGTAGCGGGAGCAGCATCTCCGCGGCGTCTTTAAGGCAGCTTTCGCACAAGGCGGACCGTGATGCCGGGAGGAGTAACTCGCTCAACCACAACACCGGGTGGAACGTTCAACGCGTCCGGGCGGACGCGGACATCCTGTATGCCCTGGCCGGCCCGCCGAAGGTCGACCCGCGCAACCAGACCCGAATCGGTCACCGAGTCAATGAGCCACCGGCTACCCCTCACCTGGGCTTCAACGCGACTCGGCGACTGGCTCGAGATTGCCATTCCCGGAGGAACGTTCACAAACTCGACCGGAACACTGATCGCCCGTACGGTTGTGCCCGTCGAGAGAACCGACAGCGCGATGACCGCCACAGCCATTCCCAGAGCGGCGAACTTGTAGCGTAAGTCCTGAAATAGTAGCCGTCGAATGGCCCCGGGCCGCCCCGCGGGCGGTTGGGTCCGCAGCTCACCCAGCCGATCCGCCAACCCTACGGACGAGGTGAGTGTGACAATGCTCTGCCCGTGCATCAACGTGACCGCCCCACGCTCCTCTGAGACTGCAACCACAAGTGCGTCACTTCGCTCGGCGAGGCCCATTGCCGCCCGATGCCGCGTCCCGAACATGGCTGGCACTTCCTGGCGATGTGTGAGTGGAAGGACGGCGCCGGCGCGCACGACCCGTTCTGCCTCGACGATCACTGCGCCGTCGTGCAGCGGCGAGTCCTTTCGGAAGAGGGCGCTCAGCAGCTCGGGTGTAATCTCCGCCCCCAGCGGGACGCCCCCGCTGACGAGCTCGCGGACTGAGTCGTTACGGGCAATGACGATCAGAGCTCCCGTTCGTTCGGACGCCAAGCGGAACGCAGCCCCGGCGATCGCCCGGTTGGCCGGCAAAAACGCCTTCACCGCCGGCTTCAATCCAAGACGCACCAGGCTGTCGAGACGAAGAAGGGCGCTCCGAAGCTCCGATTGGAATCCGAATAGCAGCAGCACCACCAGCAGAACACTCACACCACTAAGCACCCAACTTGTGATGACGAGGTCAAGCCATCCGGCTACCCGGGAGGCAGCCTGGACGCCGGCGATCCAAAGGATGACCCGCAGCGCCCGCGTCTGCCGCGCCCAGCGCAATACCGCGTAGAACACGGCTGCCAGCACCAGAAAATCAACCAGGCTCTGCCAGTGCATCCAGGGCATCTTGAGAGGAGCATGGTCGCATCAGCCGCCTCCTCGTTGCACGAAGTTGGGCACGGAACACGGACACCTATGACTCGTCTATCACCAATTGCGAGTCCACCTGAAACCGCTGAAAGTCAGAGTTAGTATCCTCAGTCGTGCCGCGCAAGGTAATGACCCTGAAAAGGCGAACGCCCCAGGTGATGTTTGTCCGCTTCAGCATCCAGGTGCCGTCGTTGAGCCTAGTCCATTCGCTCCGCGCAGTGGTACCCTTCTGAAGACGGGAGTGGCCACCGGTGACGGTGAGCTCCAGCGCCTGGGGCTGCGCCTCATCCCGGTCGATCCAGATCTTTACGTGGAAGTTCGCGACCTCCTTTTCGGCGTTTGTTTGAGGCCGAAACTCAGGTTTAGGGATGCCATCAATGACCCAGGCAGAACGACCCGCGACTGTTTCTTCACCGAGTAACGTGAATGTGTAGATTTCGGAGAACCTGTCAAACGGCAGGGCGACACTGTAGTGTAATAGCCTGTTCTTGCGTTTGTCTGGCGCCTCATTTCGGCGGCGCTCCGTTTCCTTTCTAAGGCGCTCGTCCTCTCGCTTCTGCCGCTTCGCCGTCAGAGGGTGGTCATTAATCATCACGAGCTTGCGGTAGGTAGATCCCTCCAGGCCGATGATGTCCCAGGTCCTGGAATGCCAGCCTTTAGGCCTGCCCGAAGCGTCCAGATCTCTCTGATAGTGATGCGCGCGGAAGGCGTAGTTGGATCCGCGTCTGGCGTTTTCCTTATCGGCCTGAGCGGAGCGGCGCACCAGGTCGACAGGATCTACCCCGGTTAACTCTGGCTTCTTGATGCCGCCCGCGAGCCCTCCGCTTACGGCCGGGGCGACGAGCCCATCCACGCAGAGTGCAGATTCAGGCTGTGATGGCTGGGTCCACCCCACATTGAGCAGTGTGAAGCACGTTATGAAGGCTGCGAACAGTGAGCGCATAAAGCCTTAGACGCAGCATAAGTATATGAGTTGCGAATATCTTATTTTCGTTTGTCGCCGATGCCGGCGCCGACCCGGACAGCAAACGGCTACTGAGAACGTTGACAATGCACGCCCATTCCCCAGTGGTGATAACCTGTGGCCGGAGTGCCCATGAGATCCGCCTGTCTGCTGTGCGTCTGCGTGGCCGCCACAGTGGCCCAGACCTATTCCGTCCGTACCGACCGCATTTCTATCGAGTACGACGAACGGTTCCACCAACACATCCGCTGGCTTGGCGACAGGGGCGGGAACATCGTTGCGTTCGATCCGGCAGCCCAGGAGTCCGCCGAGGTGAACGGCTGGCGATGCTCGGAATTCCGAATCGATCCAAAGAGCGTCTCGTCTCGGCGGACACAGGACACAGAGTTCGGACCGGCGCTCGAAGGCACGCTGACTGGCGAATTCCGAGACAGCGAGAAAGGGATTCATATCGAGCGCCGAGTCCGTGTGGTGCTGCCGGACAAGCTGCCCGACGTTGCCGTCTTCGAAAAGTCGTACCGGAATCTCGGCGAGAAGCCCGTTCGCCTCGGCCCTGTCTACAGCCAGCGGATCGTGCTCGACCGCAGACTCGCCAACCCCGGAGAGCCATCGTGGGCGTTTGCCTCTTTCCAGGGTGGCGCCTACCGCTGGGGTCTTGACTATTCGTTAATCTGGCTGCGGCCCGAGTTTCGCCAGTCGAACTTTCAGGGACTCGACGACCGCACCGGGCCGGAAGGCGAAGGTGGCGGCATTCCGTTCGTCGACGTCTGGAGCCCGACGATGGGCGTGGCGATCGCACACCTCGAAAAAACGCCTCAGTGGGTCTCGCTGCCGGTGGAGGTGCGCGCGGACGGCAAGACCGAAATCGGAGTCTGGGAGAAGCCCGAAGCCCGCTTCAAACAACAGGAGTGGCTCGCTCCGGGCGAAGCCTTCCGCACGGTGATGACGGCGGTCATCTTCCATCACGGAGACTACTACGATGCGCTGCACGCGTACGGCAACCTGCTGCGCGCTCGAGGGGTTGCGATCCTGGAGACTTCGCCGCCTTCGGCCTACAAGCCGTATTGGAAAAGTTGGGGCTTCGGGTTCGACTTCACACAGGACAAGATCCTAGGGCTGCTCCCGGAACTGAAAGAGATGGGGATCGAACTCGCCAACCTCGACGACGGCTGGTTCGACTATTACGGCGACTGGCAGGTGAACCGTTCGCCGGGCAAGTTTCCCGGCGGCGATCCCGACATGAAGCGATTCGTTCGAAAGATCCACGATGGCGGCTTTCGAACGGCTATCTGGTGGTATCCGCTGGGTGTGAGTACCGACAGCCGGCTCGCGAAAGAGCACCGCGAGTTGCTCGTGCAATCGGAGAACGGCGGCTATCCGACGGATGATCGCAAGGTCCACCAGTTATGCCCGGCCTACGAACCGGCGCTTCGCCATATCGCGGAAACGCTGAAGCGGTTTATCACCGACTGGGACTTCGACGGAGTCTATGTGGACAGCGTCGGCCTGACTGCCGTGCCTCCCTGCTTTAACACGGCCCACGGGCACCGCTTGCCGCTCGATTCATTCCAGGCGCTGCCCAGGATGTACAAGACCATCCACGACGAGTTGTACCGCCTGAAGCCCGATCCCTATCTGGAGGTCTGCATCTGCGCCATGCCGCACTCGCCGTACAACATGCCTTACTATCCCATCGCAAATGCTTCCGATCCGGTGAGCCTGGCGCAAGTGAGGCAGAGAGTGAAGCTTGAGAAAGCGATCCGCGGCCCCCGCTTCTGCGTCGGCGACTGCTACCAGGTCCCGCTCGACGAGTGGCAGGGTTCCTCGGTCCCCGAATCGTTCGAGACGGCGATGGGCACGGGCGCACAGTTGACGACGTTCTATGCAGATCTGACTGGCGACAGGCGAGCCAAGTGGCGCCGCTGGTTCCATCTGTACAACGAACTGGGACTTGCCTCCGCCGAGTATCTGAACCTGTACGACATCGCCTTCGATAAGCCGGAAATCCACGTCGTGCGAAAAGGCGCGGACTTGTATTACGGGATCTTCGCGGACGTATGGGGAAAGAACCGCCGTATCGAGTTGCGCGGGCTGGACAAGGCGCTCGAATACGAAGTCTACGATTATGCCGACGGAATCCCGCTTGGCAAAGTGAAGGGTAACGACCCGTATATCCGCGCGCCCTTCAAGGACGCGCTTCTGGTGCGCGTGCGGCCAATTCCGCGCACAGCGCCCTGAGGTCCTCCGCGCGATCCCGGATGAGCTGTTCGGCGAACAACCTCAGGCGGCGGATATTCTCGGGCTGGGCATCGTCCATCGAGCAGGTCTCATCGTCCAGTCTCACTTGGAAGCGCCAGTAACATCGCGGACCGGTCTCCGGTGTCAGTAACTGTCGCAACTGGTACTCCACTGTGCTGCTGACGCCGTCGAAGACGACGTCGAGGATCGGCTGGGCCCACTTGCCGAGTCCCCAGTCTTTTATGTCATCGAACCGAAGGGAGCGCGTCAGCTCTCCGGTGCCAAGCGAGACCACTAGGAAGTCCTCTGCGCCGGGGTAGAGTGTCTTCGCCTCGACGAACGCGCACATGGCGGGATTGTTGGCATAAACGCCGCCATCAATGAGCGAGTAATAATCGGCCGCTCCGTCGGCCGCGAGTTTGAGCGGCTCAAAGTGGGTCGGCGCAGCCGATGTAGCCCGTGCCACCAGCTTCATCGGGAAGTCGTAATCGGCTCTCGTTCGCGCCCGGCTGCTGCGGAAGAAGAACGGCAAGCGCCGCTCGGTTTCGTAACTGGTCACGAGCACGTCCGTTGCCGCGTCCTTTAGGCGGGCGTTGCCGAAGTAGTGATCAAGCACGGCTTCGATGCCGTTGGCGGGATACTTCTCTTCCGCCAGATTGCCGAGGGCGCGCATCCTGTGCCATACATCCCGGTGGAAGATGCGCTCTCCCTCCTCTTCATAGAGACCCACTAATTCGCGCGCCAGAAACGCGGGTCTTCCATCCGGGCCAGGCTTCGTTAGGGCCAGCGCTAGAATCCCTCCGGTTGAGGTTCCGGCAATCAGGTCAAAGAGTTCAGCTACCGATTTTCCGGTTTCACTTTCAATTCTGGCGAGAACCAGCGCGGGGATAATAGCGCGGATACCCCCTCCATCGATGGACAGAACCCGAACCCTCTTAGCCACGCCGCCCCCCTTGCCTGGAATGTAGCATCCAAACATAAGCAGTGCGTCGCAAAAGCACCCTGCAAGCGTTCGAATCCGAAACGAATGTCCTTGTCTGCCAAGCAGTTACAGTTACATGTGGGAGCAGGAGGCGTTCTGTGAACAAAAGGAGGGTGGATCTTTCGATCAGCCCCTTCGGAAATATCAGAGTGTCCGGCTTACATCCACAAGCGCCCCACCTGCTTCCATGCTCCTATGCACCGTCACTGCAATCCGGCTCGCCTCCAGTCCGTCCCGCCCGTTGGCATAAGTGCCATGCAGGTCCGTGAGCGAACCCCCTCCGATTAGGCGGCTGACGTTCTCCGCGAAATCCTGGATCGACTCGATCCCGTACCCGGAGTATCGCGGTCTTCCCAGCTTGTCTCGACCTTCACGGAAGAAGCCGAGGTTCGGCGTCTGCATTCCCGAGCCTTGCTGAGGACGGCCGTCGGTTGGCTTCCGCAGGCAGCAGCGTGCGCCGCGGTCCTGGGTGTCCACTTCCATCATTCCGTCCGTGCCAGTCACGCGGATGCCTTGGTTAACCACGCCCTCGTGCCCTTCGGGCAATACCCAGGAGACGTCGACCGAGAAACTGGCGCCGCTACGCAGCACCAGCTTTGCCTGAATTGCGTCGTACGTGTCGATGCCAAGCGACACAAGCTTCTTTTTCACGCCGGTCGCCGACACAGACTGAGCTTCCGAGCCGGTGATCCACCGAATCAGATCAAACAGGTGGACGCCGAGAAACCAGGCCGGCGTTGTCTGAGCGGCCCACTTCCGAAGCCAGTCGCGCGGAACCTCGATCCGATCCTCCATGTAGGCGTAGCCGTACAGGATTTCGCCGAAGCAGCCGCTGGCGGCCATGTCGTGCAATTCGCGGTGATAGGGATCGTACCGCTTGTGAAAATCCACCTGGAGCAGCAGGCCACCTGAGTCGGCCGCGGCGATCATCTCCCGGCAGCCCTCCACGGAAACGTCGAGTGGTTTCTCGACAAGTACGTGTATCCCGGCACTGAGGCATTG
>DATIFQ010000309.1:0-6034 GCA_035455185.1 Bryobacteraceae bacterium
CGTTCTCGGAATCCGTGAAAGTGCAGGCGCCTGGGTGGCTGACGGCGCGGTGTTCGTCGACGCTGGGGCCTTCCCTGTCGGCACGGTTCGGGATCGCGGCGCACACATCGCCGGTTTATCTGCGTGTTGCAGGAGAAGAGCAGTTCTCCGAGCCGGCTCTTACGTACCTCTTAACACTTGTGGAAGGAACTCGGGGCTACGTGGAGAAGCTGGCAACTCGCCCTGACACGGAGAGATTCGCACGAGTGTTGAAGGTGTTCGCGGAAGCACGTGAACACCTCCACCGGCGGTTGCACGAGCAGGGCCGATAGGGCGAAGGGAGCCCAAAGAAGATATTCCGGTCGTATCTGCTGCTTTTGCCTTATAATCAGCCCCGGGGAAAGGCGCAGACATGAACCACTGTCTGAAGTTGTTCGGACTCCTCTTCGTCTTCGCGACCCTGGCCGCGACAGACCAACCGGTGGTTTACGAAGGCGGTGTTGTGAACGCCGCCAGCTATGGTTCGGACTGGCTGCAAAACGGGGGCGTCGCCCAGGGCTCCATGTTCGTCGTGTTCGGCAGCCGAATGGGTCCGGCCGTCCTGCAAATGGCTACAACGTTCCCGCTCCAACTCAAGCTCGCCAACACTTCCATCGAGGTCACCATCGCCGGGGTGATGGTGAACGCGATTATGCTGTACGCGTGGGACCGGCAACTGGCGGCGGTCCTTCCTTCGAGAACGCCAGTGGGCAACGGCACCCTGCAAGTGGTCTACAACGATCTTCGAAGCGACCCGGTAACAATCCGGGTGGTGGAAACGAACTTCGGCAGCTTCGCCGGGACCCAGGCCGGAAGCGGTCCGGCCATCGCCCAGAACTACGTATCCGCGACCGAAACGCCGCTAAACTCCCCGATCGAAGCGGCCCATCCCGGCCAGGTGATGATCCTGTGGGGTACCGGACTTGGCGCCGTCAGCTTCGATGAGACCTTTCCGCCGCTCGTGCAAGACCTGAACGTCCCTCTCGAAGTCTGGATCGGCGGCAAGCGGGCTACGGTGCTATATGAGGGACGCTCACCGCAATTTCCGGGGATCGATCAGATCAATCTCCAGCTTCCGGCTGACGCGCCGCTGGGATGTTACGTTCCTTTGGCGGTTAAAGCCCGCGGCGTCACGAGCAACTTCACCTCCATCGCTATCTCGCCTTCAGGGAAGATCTGTTCGGATCCGCACGGCGTCTCGGCAGCCGACTTGAATCGTCTCGCTGCCGGCGAACCGCTGCGTTTGGGCTGGATCCAGCTCATGCGTGAGAATTTCAAGGCCCAAGTTCCTGGAATCGGAGCAGTGGAAGGAAGCTTCGATCTCGGATGGGCAGACTTCTTCCGCTGGGACGCAAGTTCAGTCATCCGTTCGCACGCTCTCTCGTCGTGGGGACAGACCGCTCTCGGAACCTGCACGGAAATAACGTTCGAAGAAGAGCCGAATTTCGCTCCGATCCATCCGTCCCGGCTGGTCGTCGGAGAGACAATGAACCTGCACGGACCGTTGGGCATTAAGCCGATGCCGCGTGATAGAGCCGGCCTGTACGAGAAGAATGCCATCGGAACGAACATTCCACCGGTGCTTGGGTGGTCCAACAAGACTCCATTCCTGGAGCCTGGCACCTATACCGTGGAGAACGGTTCCGGGGGGCCGGACGCGACGAGATTCAGCGTTTCACTCACGATTCCGCACGATCCGGCATCGCTGCAGTGGACAAACCTCGAATCAATCCAGATCATCGACCGCTCGCGGGACCTGACGGTGACCTGGGAGGGAGGAAACCCGGACCGTGAGTACGTGCTTGTCGGAGCGATGTCCTCCGTAGGAGGCCTTGAAAACGCCAAGGCTGGCGTCATTGTCGCCTGCGCGGAACGGGTCTCAGCCGGACGCCTTGTCATGCCGTCGTTCGTCCTTTCAACGCTGCCGCCCAGCGATCCAGAAACGGCTGCATCCATGTTTGTCGTGATTCGCGCCGCCCTGCCTGAGTCCTCGACGACGGTCGCGGGCGGACTCGACGCGATCTACTCGATGGCAGCCGAAGGGCACATCCGGCTAGTGACCTACCAGTAGTGTGCACATAGCGGCGATTGCGAGTCTGCGTCACCGCGTGAGCACCTCCACCGGCGGCTGCACGAGCACGGCGCCCGCGCCGGCGGCAAGGTAGGCGCGAGGCCCATCGCTATTGGAAAAACACGCGGTCGATCTTCGCCGCCAGGATGAAGTCGCTCTCGGTCAGCCCGTTGATCTTGTGCGTGTAGATTTCTACGTCGACTTTGCCCCAGGAAAGCGCCAGGTCCGGGTGGTGGCCCTGTTCCTCGGCCACTTCGCCCACGCGATTGACGAAATCCAGCGCCTTGCGAAAATCCGGAAAGAGGAACGTTTTCCGGATGTGGTGTTGCTCGATCACCTTCCAGTCGGGCAATTGAGCCGACAGCCGCAGCAACTCCTCCCCCTCGAGGGGAGGCACTCCGCCCCTGCAAGGCACGCATCTCTTATCGGCAAGAGCGCCTACCCCAGATCCACCCACACGTCCCCCTCTCTCACTTCCACCCGGTAAGACCGCAGAGGCCGGACCTGCTGCTCCAACTGGGGCATGTCCTCCGGGTACACGTTCTTCGGAAAGTGGTTCTCGCCCGTTCTGACATCGTATTGGAAATGGTGGTAGGGACAATCGACGAGATGTCCCCACAGCACCGCCCCTTCCAACGGATTGTTCCTGTGCGGGCAGATGCCACTCAGCGCGTAGATGGCGCCCCGATAATTGACCAGCAGCACGGCAGCCTCACCGGCCCAGACAAACCTGGTTTGCCCGGGCGGGATTTCCGCCGCCCGGGCCAGTTTCCATAGCGCCACTCGTTCCGTCCAGCGTGTCTCAGCCGATCTCCGCCGACATGAATCTTCGAACGTACGGAGACGTCCCCGGAGAGCCGCGGCGGAAGTGGCCCGAGGGTCCTTCGGACAGGTACTCCGAGAACCATGCCTCGTGTTCAATCTCCTCGTGGAGGATTGCGAGAGCAAGGTCATAGGTACGGTGGTCTTTGCCGAAGGTCATGTTGCAGATATCGGTGTACGTTCGCACGGCGCATCGTTCGGCCTCAACGAGCACGGCGAGCATCGCCGACATGTTCCTCGGATCCGCCGGCAGGTAGGCGTCCGGACAGCCGGCAATGTCGGCGAACTGCCGAATGTCCCGTGGCAGCGCACCTCCCAGTTCATAGATCCGCGGGGTGAGGGCTTCAAAATGGTTGCGATCTTCGATGCGCGCGTCTTCGATGATCTCCTTGAGTCCCTCGCCGTCGAAGCCGATCGAGTTCACGCGGAGGATCGTGTAGTAGTAAAAGGTGGTGAATTCCGCCCCCGCGGCACGCAGCAGCTTATCGAGCAACACATTGACATCAATCCCAGCTTGCTCGACAACTTGTCTCGCTACTTTCGCCATTTGAGTTTCTCCTTGGGTTGAGGTTGACAGGACTCGCACAAGCCGTACAGGACAAGTTCCCAGGTCCGCACGGTCCGCGGAGCCACCTTGGTCTTCACTGCGAGCCCGGCGACGTCGAACCACGGAAGGTCCTCGATCCGCGTGCAGCGCTCGCAGACAAAATGATGATGACGCTCGCCCGCGCACTCGAAGCGGGTGACGTTGGCGGACAGGTTGACTTCGCGAACAAGTCCCGCCTGCGCGAGGGCGTGTAAAGACTTGTAGATCGTCGCCAAAGAAGCTCTTGGATGATTGCGATTGAGGGCTTTGTGGACTTCTTCCGCGGTCAGATGAGCGGGATGCGTGGTCAGGTACTGGAGGACGGCATACCGCTGGGGCGAGAATCGGAGAGCATTCGTCCGAAAGGAGTCCAGAATCCGCGGCATCCCTCACCCCCAGCCGATGGCTGTAGAATACTTCTCAATAGAGAATTAGTCAAGGGTTCCGGTGGACCGTTCCCTGCAATCGTGGCTCGGAAAAATGGACGGGCGACCTCCCCCCGGCACCCGCGCCGATTCACTGCGGGCGGATTGGGAAAAGGCCACCCTCGCAGGCCACCAAAAACGATGGCCTACGCCACAAACTACGCTAGAACATGCCGGCAAACACGCGCTCGCGCTCTGCCTCAGCCGCGTCAGGTCTCGGGTTGTCTCCGGAGGGAATATCCAACACCCATACGCGCTGGCCCCCAATGAGCTCCTGGAGAAGAATCTCGCGGCCGTTCCCGAAGCGGAACGCGTCACGGTGGCTGTTTGTTTTCGCGGTAATTTGCGTGAACGTGACCGGTTCCGTGTCCTGAACGCCCAACGTGCGCTGCAGGAACGGCGGAATGTCCTGCAACAGCAGATGGGCACCGGGTGCAATGCAGACAGCGGGAACCCGGTTTATCGGCATTGTCGTGAGGTCCCCAGGGGATGCAAGCCCAACCGTGCCGGTTGAAAACCGGTGCACGACCAACTCCTCCCTCTCCACAGCCAGCCGGCTCGGGAGGCCCATGAGCGAATAGTCACACATTGTCCTTTCCTCCTCGTCGGTTCTTGAAACAGGCCACGGAAGGCAACAACGTGAGATTGAGGTTGGGCCGCTCGCCGATGAATCGTCCCAGAGTAGCGACCAGCCCGCGACGGAGTATGGACAGGTGAACGTTTCGGAAATTGAGTGAACTTCTGCCTGCCTCAGGAACTCTAATGACATCGTACGCCCACCCGATCCCTGGCGCAAGCATGATCGAGAAGGGAAAGTACACATGGTAGGATTCGTTTAGAGGAGGCTCAACTCATGATCGTCGTTCGCAACACTTTCACCGCCAAGCCGGGTCAGGCGAGCAAGCTGGCTGCGCAACTGAAGGAGATGGCCAGCGCCGGGAATCTCCCGAAGCACCGTGTTCTCACGGACGTAACCGGCGAATTCAATCGCGTCGTGCTGGAATACCAAGTGGAATCGGCTGCTGCGTTTGAAGAGATGTTCAAGAAATACACCACGGACCCGCAGATTCGCGAAAAGACGAAGGGCTACACCGACCTCTGGTTTACCGGCAGCCGGGAGTTGTGGCGGGTCGTCTGACCACTTCTCGCGGTTACCTCTCGATCTTTACCGGCGTGATGATGTCCTCGACAGCGTTGGGGTCTCCCTGTGCCGGGCCGTGCCAGACGCTGCCGCCGAAGGTCGTAATGTAAATTTTGGACGGATCGTACGGATCCGGAACCACACGGTGGCCCCACTTGAAGTTGAAGCCCTTCACCTTCTTCCAGGTCGCGCCGCGGTCGGCGGACCGCCAGGCGCCGGCGTCGAATCCGCAGTGATACACGACGTCGGGGTTCTTCGGATCGACCGTCACATCGTAGACGTGCTGCTGCTCGGTGACGATGTGCTTCCATGTCCCGCCACCGTCCGTCGAGAGGTATACACCGCCTCCCGTGTCGCCCTCGGGCGTCTGATAGCCCCAGGTGCTCAAGTACATTCGGTTGTTGTCGCGGGGGTCGAGCGTGAGACCGGTGGGACCGTTGGCGCCCGCGGGCAGTTTCATCTTCGTCCAGTGCTCCGCTCCGTCGGTTGACTTGTAGAGCGCGCCGTCCTCCCAGTCGCCGATCTTGTTTTCGCTGCGCCTCGCGATAACGACGTAGAGCGTCCCATTTTCCGCGCGTGTCAGCCGCCATGCGAAAGGCTGTTTGGCGTCGATGCCGGCGTTTCTCAGCGCCCACGTCTTTCCATTGTCGTTGGATTTGTAGACTCCCCTGCCGAAAGCAGCGGCGTAGAGAGTCCGTGACCCGACAGGACTAGTTGGATCAAGGAGGAGGTGCGTTACCGCGGTCTCGGGCAGACCCTGTGCAATGATCCAGTGGTCGCCGCCATCACAGGACCATCCGATGCCACCCTGGAACGTATCCGGGTTGGCTCTCCGCCACATCTTCGGCCTTGGCAAATCGTGCGTACGGGAGAACGCGCCCCAGACGAGCCCGGGGACTTTCGGATCGAACTCCGCCCAATAAGTCGTGTTGAACCAGTGCGGCGGGACGCCAAAGATGGAACTCATCCAG
>DATIFQ010000310.1:0-2991 GCA_035455185.1 Bryobacteraceae bacterium
TGGTACAAGGCCATGAGGGGGCGATCCACCGAGGAAGGGCACGGTGGGCCGGACTACCTCGAGCTCATCCGCTTCGTCGAGGCGGTGCGCGCCGGCGCCCCGACGCCGATCGACGTCTACGACTCCGTCACGATGAGCGCGATCATTCCGCTCTCGGAGCAGTCGATCGACAAAGGCAGCGCACCCGTCCCCTGTCCCGACTTCACCCGCGGCAAGTGGAAGACGAAGAAACCGTACTTTGCCCTGGAAGGATGAGGCGCCGGAGAGGCCTCACAACTCCTTGCCCTCCATCGTCTGGATAGCGTGGCGGAGGTCGTCCGGTAATGGCAGCGGCTGGTTTGCCGCGTAATCGAAGAAGACGAGCGTAGAATCGGCGTCCGCGACGGCTTCATTCATCGTTTCGCTGACAATCAGGTGCTCCATGCCGAAGCTGCTGTTGCCGATTCGGGTGATCCTCGCGCCGATATGGACCGTGTCGGGAAACTCCACCGGGCGGCGGTAATTGCAGGAAAGCGCGGCCAGGATGGGGCCCTTGTTCTCTTCCGCGATCATCCTCCACATGCCGATGCGCTGGAGGTACACGACCCGCGCGGTCTCGCACCAACGCAGGTAGACGATGTTGTTCACGTGGCGGAAGGGGTCCTGGTCGCCCCACTCGACCGGCATGTGGATTACCACCGGATAATCAGCTAGCAGCTTCGGACAGGACGTAGGCGCGTTCGACCCCATTTCTTCAGGAGTAGCACAACACGCCCCCGCCGTACGAGCATAGTACGTTATGCGTGCATGGATCTTGCTGGCTGCCCTGCTCCCGCTCGCTGCACAGGAAACCTCGGAACGTCCGGCGAGGCGGCAGGAGATGGAGCGTCGCGCGACGGAGACGCTTGCGCGGTTTCAGGGGACCGTATGCTTCTTCGCGAAGAACCTCGACACGGGCGAGAGCTTCGGCATCCGCGAGAACGACCGCGTGCGGACGGCGAGCACCATCAAGCTGCCGGTCATGGCCGCTGTCTACGCAGCCGTGGCGGAGGGCCGCGTACGGTTCGCCGATGAACTGGTGCTTCAGAAGGAAAATACCGTCTCGGGTTCCGGAGTGCTCACGGAGTTTACTCCCGGCGTCCGGCTGCCGCTCCGAGATGTGATGCACCTGATGATCGTCGTCAGCGACAACACCGCCACCAACATGGTTCTCGACAAAGTGCCCGGGGACTACGTCAACGAGCAGATGGAGAAGCTCGGACTGAAGGAGACGAGATCGCTGCGGAAAGTCCTCGGCGAGGCGGCCTCCGCGCCTCGCGGCATTAGCCGCGCCGGGCAGGTCTCCGAGAACAAGCGCTACGGCCTCGGCGTGAGTACGCCCCGCGAGATGGTCATGCTGCTCGAGAAGCTCGAGCGGGGCGAAGTGGTGTCGAAGCAGGCGTCCAAGGAGATGATCGAGGTCCTCAAACGCCAGCAGTACAAGGACGGCATCGGCCGGACGCGGAAACTGCCTGTGGCCAGCAAGTCGGGGGCGCTCGATCACCTCCGCAGCGACGTCGGGATCGTATACTCGCAGCAAGGCCGGATCGCCATTGCCATTACGTGCGACGATATCCCGAAGATCGATTGGTCTCACGAAAACCCGGGCGAGGTCTTGATGGCGGATTTGACTCAGATCCTGATCGACGGTCTTGGAAAGCAGGCGCCATGAAAATCGCTCTCGTTCAGATGGAGTGCCACTGGGGCAAAATCGACCGCAACCTCAAGGAGATGGACCGCCACTGTGGCGAAGCACGCAGCTTCGGCGCGAAGATGGCCGTCTTCCCTGAGTTGACCACAACGGGCATCTTCAAAGACGACCGTGTCTGGGAGGTGTCGGAGAACCTCGACGGCGCGTCGGTGCGCCAGGTGAGCGAGATGGCGTCCCGGCACAAGTTGTACATCGGCTTCGGGTTCTCCGAGCGCGCTGAACCGCTTCCCTACAACGCCTACGCTGTCGTCGCGCCGGACGGAGCCGTTGCGGGCGTCTATCGAAAGAACTGTATCCCGAGGCTCGAAGTTCCGTGGTGGCAAGGGCATGACGCGCGCCCGGTATTCGAGGTCGCCGGCAGGCGTTGCGGAGTTGCCATTTGCTGGGACACGACTCAGCCCGCCCTGCTGGCCGAATACGGGCGGAACGGCGCCGAAATCCTCCTGATGCCACACGCGTGGGACGCCGACCCCCTCGGCCTCGATGGCCAGGATCTCCCGCATGAAAGCATGGACGAGTTGTACGAGCACTTTCGCGAGGGCCGGCTCGGCGGCTGGCGCAGCCACGACGGCATGCTCGATCAGTTCCTACGCTACATCCCCGCCCGAGCCCGGGAAAACCGCTTCTATGCGCTGTTCGTGAATCAGTGCGGCCGGCCGCACGAGGTGCTGTGCATCAACGGGCCGACCTTCGCCGTTGACCCCCAGGGCGAAACACTCGTCTCGACGCGGGACGGCCGGGAGCAGATGCTGCTGGTCGACATTCCCTGACGAAACGCGAGAAACGAGCTGGTTAACCGCTTCCCAAAAATCTGTTTGCACGTTTTGCCGGCCGGAGGAGTATATCTGTTTTGGATACCGAATCCGGTGCGGGAACTGGCGCTCACAATGACGGTGGCGGCTGAGGCATCTGAGAGCCCCGAGCCTATCGCCCTGCTCCGTCTTGCCAAGGCCGGCGATGCGGCGGCGTTCGAACAACTGATCGTCCTTCACGAGCGGCGGGTGTTCCTTATCGCGTTGCGCCTGCTGCGGCGCCGGGAGGACGCCGAGGATGCTGCGCAGGAGGTGTTCCTTCGCCTGCACAAGCACTTGCGGAGGTTTGACGACACTCGTGAGTTCCCACCGTGGCTTTATCGGGTGACCGTGAATGTCTGCCGGGACCTCGCTCGTTCTCGGCAAAGAGACTGGGCGGTGGAAGTGGGCGAGCAGGGGCACGTCGCAGACCCGACTGCGGAGTACGAACGCCGCGAGCACAAACGCATC
>DATIFQ010000311.1:0-6761 GCA_035455185.1 Bryobacteraceae bacterium
ATGAGAAGGGGACGGACCGAATCGTCATTGGCCCAGTTCCGGATCCTCAGATAATGGGCAAGCGAATGAAACGCCGCAGTGCGGGCACCGGAGTTCAGCTAAACGATGCCAGCGGCAACGAACGCGGCGGACTCGCAGTCATAGACGACGGTTCGATGGTTGTGGGCATCGATGATGAGGCGGGCCGAGAACGTGCTCACTTGTACTTCATACCGAAGAAAGGTTCTGGCTTGCTATTACAGGGAGAAAGCGGAAAGCAGAAGATATCCCTCGCGGTTCCCCCGGAAGGGGAACAATCGGCGAGCCCGCAACTCGAAATGACGGACCGGGCCGGAAATCGTGTGGCTGCCATTCCAACCCGGAAGTGATTCTAGTTGCAGTGGGCGATCAATTCGATGAATCGCCTCAGACCGACTTCGCTCAGGTCGGGCCGGTGGTATCGCGGCGGCGCACTGGGCCCTGACGAGGGCCGCTTCAACTTCCTCGCCTAGCAGGCTGCGGAAAAACTCCCGCAGCACGTCACTGTGTTCGTTCGTCGTCGCTCGGAGGCCGAACGTATGCGAGTGCCTCTCTTTCGCTCGCTCCAAATTCCTTGAAGTTCTCTCGTGCCTGAGCCAAAGTGATGCCATTTGCCCCATCACCGGCGTGCTGCGGATCAGCATATTGGACGGGGTCATCTTCCCAAAAACAGACAGGGCAGATTTCGTAGCTGCCAGGCGGTTCCCTTGTGAGAGTGAGAAAGCCGCAGCACGGACACGGATATTTCACATTCTGCATTTTGCCACGGTTGTGCCATCTCGCGGTCGCGAGGCAGCATCGACGGCCACTGGCCACTCCCTTCTCAAATACCTGCCAGTACAAGTTACCGTGCAAACGTTTCGATCGTCTATATCTGTAATGCGAGGCCTCGATCATCAGCAGACCAATGTGTTCAGCTATTTGTCGCCGGAAGAGCGGGTAGGTAAGGACCATCCTTTGCGGGCGATCCGCACCATGGCGGATCGGGCTCTGGGGGTCTCCGTTGTTCGATACCATGTACGCCGCGACAGGCCGCCCGATGGCGGGCACCTGTACTTCGGGAGCGACCGCACCGGCGACTGGAGCCTGTGGCGTGTGCCGGTGGCCAACGGCAAGGCCGGGGGACCGGCAGAATTGGTGAGGCAGAACACCGGCAGGCTCAGGCCGATCGGCTTCACCGCAGAGGGCACACTCTACTACAGCCTTGAAAACCGAGGCAGCGACATCTACTCCGCGGATCTGGGCCCGGATACGTCAAAGGCAGCCGGGGCACCGAAGCCCCTCATCGAGAGGTTCATGGGGAAGAACGCCAACCCTGTCTGGGCTCCTGACGGGAAGCGTCTCGCCTATTACTCAATGCGGGGGCACCCGCCCACGATGGGCGTCCTCTCCATCCGCAACGAAGAGACGGGTGAAGAGGTGGACCTTTACCCGAAGCTGGCTTGGTTCAAGGGTCTGAGCTGGTTCCCGGAAGGACGCTCTCTTCTGGCCTATGGAGTCGATCTGACGAATACGATGGCCTACTTCCGGATCGACGCGGAGACCGGTGAGGTCAACAAGCTCTTCGATGTCGATTTTCGAGGCCTCGTCCCTTGGGCCGTTCTGTCTCCCGATGGGAAACGGCTATACAACCTGGGCCCCCGGGGGCTTGTCGAGCACGATCTGGCAAACGGTGGCGAGCGGGCGGTTGCGCGGCCGCCTAAAGGCGCCGAGTTCGTTGAGCTCGCCATGTCGCCGGATGGCAAATTCCTCGCCACCAAGCTCAACAAGAGCCCTTACAGCCTCGCAATTCTTCCTGTAGACACCGGTGAAGTCCGAGAAGTGCTGACCATTCCGCCGCCGAACTGGTTCCTGAGCATAGCCTGGACACCGGACAGCAGGTACCTTCTGTCCGCCAAACAGTTCGAGGTAGAGAATGAGAGAGCTGAACTCTGGCGGGTGGCGGTCGCGACCGGCGAGGCGCAAAGCCTGGGACTCTCGTTCCAGAGCATCCGTGACCTCTCGATCCACCCCAACGGGCGTCGCATCGCCTTCACGTACGCGCACCGGACAAGCGAAATCTGGGCGATGGAGAACCTCGGCACCGGCTCTGCGAGGTAGAATCCAGGCTCGAAGAACAACTCTCCGTTTCGTGCCCCGGAAGTGGCCACAGGCCCGGTTTTGACTTCCCAAAGATACACAAAAGTTACTCCAGATTGAGTTAGGAGATAATGATGTTGGCTGGCATGAACCAACGTCCGATCGCTGCATTCGTTTTGCTTGTCTGCACCGGCGGCATCGCCGTTGCCCAGAGTGGGCCACACGTGCGTTTCCAAGCGCACGCCGCGACGGGTGTCGAGGAGCCGGACCGGCGCATGACGTACGGGCTGAACATTACGCCTCCGTGGGAGGACGGAGGATTTCTGTTCGTCAACCTTCCCGAGCACTTGGAATACATGCCCGGCACAAAGGGCATCGCCCGGCACCACGATCCGCGGCCGAACGTCTGGCGCGTTTCGGAAGATGGAGACCGAGCCAGTTATGACGTCGAGAGCCAGACCGAACCTGGAGTTTTCTTGCGGTGTGAGGCTCGCGCAGAGGCTCAGCGCGCCCGGTTCGAGTTGACGATCACGAACCGCTCCCGAAAGACCCTAAAGAGTATCCGGCCACTCCTGTGCTACCAATACCATCATTTGAAGGGCTTTCCGGCGGCACGGACCGATAATTTCGCACACACCTTCGTTGTGAGCGGCGGCAAACCAGTGCCCGTATCAGCACTACCGGTGAAACGCCCGGAGGCTTACGCACGGATGGCACAGGTCGCTGGGTGCCCGGACGAACACAACTGGTGGGCTGAGCGGATGGGCGGGTTCATCGAACCACGTCTGGACACGGCCATCACGGTGCTTACCGCTTCCGACGACGACCGAAAGATTGCGGTTCGGTGGCGACCCGGAAAAAACCTCCTGACAAACAGTGCGATTCCGTGTATTCACGCCGACCCATGCATCGGCGATCTGAAACCAGGTGAGTCCCGGACGGTGTCGGGAGACGTGATTTTTATGCGGGCACCGCTCGAAGATCTCATCCGTTAGCCCCGAGTTACTATCCGTTTTCAGATGAAGATTCTTGTGTTTGGCTTAGGCAGCGCGGGAGACGTGCACCCTAACGCCGGCTTGGGGCTGGCTCTGCAGGAGCGCGGCCACCGCGTGGTATTGGCTGCGGCGAGTGTCTTTGAGCCACTGGCTCGGCGTCTAGGGCTGGATTTCGCCGGTGCGGGCACGGAAGGGGAGTACAACGACGCAATCCAGGATCCGGACCTGTGGCACCCCTGGCGTTCCTTCAACGTGGTGGCGAATCGCCTGATGCTTCCGTGGATGCGTAAAACATACGAGATGATCGCCAATGCGTGGGAGTCTGGCAGAATCGTGGTGGCAGCTCCGGCGACCGCGCTGGGCGCGCGCATTGCGCAGGAGAAGCTGGGCGTGCCACTGGCGACGGTGCATTTGCAGCCGTCGATGCTGCGCAGCCTTGTGCAGCCGAGCTGCTACGGGTTTCCCGACATTATCGGCGCCCTGCCGCACTGGTTGCGAGAGCCCTACATGCGGCTCGTCGACCGCCAGATAATCGACCGGCCACTGGCACGAAGTGTCAATGCTTTTCGCGCCGAGCTTGGGTTGCCGCCCGTGCGGCGCCTGTTCAACGAGTGGATCCATTCCCCCGAGCTGGTGATCGGAATGTTCCCGCCGTGGTTTGCTCCACCGCCGCCTGACTGGCCGCCGAACGTACACCTGACCGGCTTTCCGCTGTATGACGAGAGGGAGGCGCGGCAGATACAGCCGGAGTTGGAGGATTTCCTCCGGATGGGCGAGCCCCCCATCGTGTTCACGGCAGGCTCCGCGATGGCGCAGGGCAAGGAGTTCTTCAGCGTCTCGGCGGAAGTGTGCCGGATCCGGGGCTGGAGAGGTATCCTGTTGACACAGTATCCGGAGCAACTCGGCACTCTTCCGGACAGCGTACGGCATTTCAATTACGTGCCGTTCAGCACCGTGTTGCCCAGGGCGGCGGCCTTTGTCCATCACGGCGGCATTGGGACGACGGCCCAGGCCCTGGCAGCCGGAGTTCCGCAACTGGTGGTGCCATTCGCGCACGACCAGCCGGATAATGCAGTGCGGGTGCGAAGGCTGGGTACGGGCGACTACGTCAGACCGAAGGACTACCAGGCGAATCGGGTTGTTCGCAAGCTGGAAGCCCTGATGGGATCCACAGACATCCGTGAGAACTGCCGGCTGAGGGCGGAGGCGCTGGCCAACAGCACTGCGCTGAACAGCGCGTGCGAATTGATTGAGCGGCTGGACTAGACGTTAACACGAGTGTAGAAAGAGACGCTCCGTGAAGGCTCCGCTCCCTGACGGTCGCGGTTCAAAAGCGCTGCCGGACTTCCGCTGCGTCGAGCGGCGAAATGGTGGTCAGTCCCATTTCTTCTTAGAATAGAGGAAGTGTCCGCAGGCAAGGAAGAATTCTACCGGATCCAGAAGTTGCCGCCGTACGTGTTCGCGGTGGTGAACGAGATGAAGGCGCGGCTGCGCGCCAAGCAGTATGACGTGATCGACCTCGGGATGGGAAATCCCGACGGGGTGACACCTAAAGCCGTTGTTTCCAAGATGATCGAGGCTGCGCGGAACCCTCGGAACCACCGGTATTCGATATCGCGGGGGATTCCGAACCTGCGGCTCGAGATCGTGAAGAGATATAAGAGCCGGTACGGCGTGGAACTGGACCCGGAGTCGGAGGCAATCGTGACGATCGGGGCGAAGGACGCGCTGGCGCACCTGCTGTTCGCCGTGATCGGGTCTGGGGACGTGGTGGCGTCGCCGAATCCCTGCTATCCCATTCATCAATATGGAGTTGTGATGGCAGAGGGGCACGCGTGCACGGTGCCGATGCCGGACCCGGGGACGTTTCTGGGGCACTTGAAGGACCTTTATAAAGAGGCGCGGAAGCCGCGGATGATCCTGATTTCGTTCCCGCACAATCCGACGACGCAGTGCGTGGACCTGGAGTTTTTCCGGGAGGTGGTGGCGCTGGCGGCGGCGCACGGGACAATGGTGGTCCACGATTTCGCGTACGCGGACATCTGCTTCGATGGGTACGAGGCGCCGTCGATTTTGCAGGTGGAGGGGGCGAAAGAGGTCGCAGTAGAAATCTACTCGATGTCGAAGAGCTTCAACATGGCCGGCTGGCGGGTGGGGTTCTGCCTGGGGAACCGGAAGATGATCGCGGCGCTGGCGCGGATCAAGAGCTACCTCGACTACGGGATTTTCCAGCCGATTCAGATTGCGTCGATTATCGCGCTGCGGGAGTGCGAGGCGGATACGCGGAAGATTTGCGCGGTGTATCAGCGGCGGCGGGACGTGCTGATCGAGGGGCTGAACCGGGCGGGGTGGCCGGTGGCGCCGCCGAAGGGGTCGATGTTCGTGTGGGCGGAGGTGCCGGAGCGGTTCCGGGCGATGGGCTCGCTCGAGTTTTCGAAGCTGCTGCTGGAGAAGGCACTGGTGGCAGTGTCTCCGGGTGTAGGATTCGGGCCGCTGGGCGAGGGGTATGTGCGGTTCGCACTGGTGGAAAACGATCACCGGATCCGGCAGGCGGTGCGGTCGGTGAAGAGTTTCCTGGGCCGCGAATAAGGGTTTCTCGGGAAGCGCGCAAAGGGCGCCAAAGGTTTCCTCGCACGATACAATGCGGGTAATGGGGCGTGCGGCTGGGAAGTCGTTGGTGTTCACGCTTCGGCGCCGCGTGCGCGTGGTCGGCAGGCGGCTCCGCGAGGCACGGATGTTCGCCCGCGCCATGCATTCGCCGGATCATCCGATCGCCGCCCAGATCGTGCCGATCCGCCGCTGTAACCTGGCCTGCACGTACTGCAACGAGTTCGACGCCATCTCGCGGCCTGTGCCGGTCGCGGAGATGCTGCGTCGCATCGATTTGCTCGCCGCTCTCGGGACCACCATCATCACCGTCAGCGGCGGCGAACCGATGCTCCACCCCGAGCTGGACGAGATCATCCGCCAGATACGGCACCGCGGCGCCCTCGCGACGCTCATCACCAACGGCTATCTCCTGACGCCCGAGCGCATCCAGCGGCTGAACCGGGCCGGTCTCGATTACCTGCAAATCAGCATCGACAACGTCGTGCCGGACGAAACCTCGAAGAAGAGCCTGAAGGTCCTCGACCGCAAGCTCGAACTACTGGCCGCGGACGCCGGCTTCGCCGTGACAGTCAATTCCGTCCTCGGCAGTCCCGTCCGTAACCCGGGCGACGCGCTTGTCATCGCCGAGCGCGCGCGGTCGTTGGGCCTGACCAGCACGGTCGGCATCCTGCACGACGGAAGCGGCCAGCTCGGCCCGCTGGCCCCCGACCACGCCTCCATCTACGAGCGCATCCTGGCGTTCGAGCAGTCGCTGTTCTCCTTCGCGCAGTACGACCGTTTCCAGCGCAAAATCGCGCACGGGCTGCCCAACGACTGGCATTGCCGCGCCGGCGGGCGCTTCCTCTACATCTGCGAGGACGGCCTTGTCCATTACTGCTCGCAGCAGCGGGGCCATCCGGGGATCCCGCTCGAACAGTACACCCACGATCACCTGAAACGCGAGGCCGCACGCCCGAAGCCGTGCGCTCCCTTCTGCACTATTTCCTGCGTGCACCAGACCGCAATGCTCGACGCTTTCCGCGAGGACCCGCACAGCACGCTCGCCGGCATGATCGAGCG
>DATIFQ010000312.1:0-19987 GCA_035455185.1 Bryobacteraceae bacterium
GTAGACGGCGATTATGTTACTGTGTAGTAAGCCATGCAGTTAGTGAGCGAGACCGAGACTAACTTACCCCTGACGCTTCCCAAGCTGGACGTCGCGGGTTCGAGTCCCGTCTCCCGCTCCATTTTTCAACAGCTTAGGAACCATCAGTTTTTCCCGTTACCGCGTTTACTGCAATTCCCAAGAAACAGCACGCTGATCGGCGGCAACCTTGTCGTCAACGCCCGCCTTCCGCCCCAGGCTGGCGTTTGCCCGTTCGATTGGGGGTAGAACGGCGAGGTTCGGACGTGCGTCATCCCCGAGATCCGAATGAACTCCTTGAAGTCCTTGGCCACGGCGGGCTTGGACGCCGCCATCCGCCACAGACCTGCACTGGAATCAAGCAGGAATCGGCAGATATCGCTATTCAACTCTCAGGGGGTCATCCGCAACAATACGGCTCCATCAGCAGGAATGCTGACGGACTCGCCCGCACCCAAAAGGCTGGCCGCATCGAGGCCGGTCGAGCGGCCACGATCCATCAGCCGAACTGAACCAACTGATCGGAGCGGTACCGGCAGCCCGTCCGGACTGACTCGGCAGCGGACTTGTCTCGGCTCGGGAGTCGGATTCCCCAGCAGGATCCATGACTCGCCCTCGCGGCTATAGACCGCGGAGATGCATTCTGGCGCGTCCAGCTTCACTGCCCGGTTGCGCCAATCCTCAAATTTGTATCCGGTAAGATCGCCGAGGGGGGTCAAAACCTTGAAGAGATCGACGGTTTCCGGACTGGCCGGCCAGGGCGTCACCCCGGCAAAGAGAGCTTCCAGCGCGAAGGCTTTCCGCAGCCGCGCCGGAGCACTCCGGTCGATACTGCCATATTCGATCACTGCCCGAGAGCGCGCGCCGGCGAATTCCCATTCCAGCGGCAGTTCCTGTATCGGCGGCACCGAACGCGAAAGCAACCCATAGCCCCATTCCATCCCGACCACGCGATCGGCGAAGTTCTCGGTCGCGAACATGGGCGCCATGGTGTTGTGCACAAAAATGAGCCCCTTCGGCCCGACCCGCTCCCGAGTCCATTCCATAAGCTGGATCAATTCGTCGATGTCCCAATGCCCGGTGGGAGAAAGGGCGAGCGTCCCGGTATGTCCGGATACGCCATTTGAGGTTTTTCCGACGTGCAGCGGGTTGTTACAGTACAGTGCCACGTTCCAGTCATAGTACACGCCGTCCAACTTGTGGTTCTTGAGCACGGTGTCAATGTTCCGCTCTAACGTTTTCAGCCAGCTGGATTTCAGACACATCTGCGCGCCGTATTCGCCGTAGCGGGTAGGGTTGTGGTATAGCCTGCCTGTATCGTCCGGCTTGCGCGCCCACTCCTCAGCGTGTTGCTTGTAGTCTTCCGTCGTCGGATGAAGTTCCTTGTTGGAGAAGTAAGTGCCTACTCGGATTCCGTACTTATGGCACAAATCGATGGTCATGTCGTACTTCTTCATGTCCTCCGGCGGATAAGGCGGGTAAGATCCGTCGCGCCAGAACAACCCGTCACCCCTAGAATCGCCATCATTGTGGCAATGTGCCGTGCGAATGCCGGAATCGGCCCACTGCTTTACCTTCGCCTCGGGCACCCATTCGCCCCCGTTACGAGCGAAGGAGGCGTGGAGCCAAGGCGCATTCGCGTGCCCCTCCAGGATGGGCACGCCGAGATAACTATCAAAGGTCCAGGTCCCCTGCGCGGAGACGTGGCCCTGAACGTCCAGAGGACGGATGTTTACAGCGACACCGAGGGGGGCTAAGCTCGAGCGTACCGCGCACAAACCGGCGCCCGGTTTTCCCGCAGCCTGGTAGTCCCACTGGCCGAGGTCATCCGAAACGAACCACTCAATACCTTCAATGCCGCGATTGGCAAGCACCAGATAGCGCGGCACGATTCGGGTTTGCAAGGGCGGGTCAAAGAAGGCCCCGGCCCGCAGCTTTCGCCACTGCATAACGCCGAATGAGCTTGGCGACACACCTTCTTGCTCCGCCATGCCTTGGCGATATCCGTACTGCTCCAGACTGGGGTCGAATGTGGCGGACAGAACATTCACCATCCCAACTTCCGTGGGTCCGGCGAAAACAAATTCCCGACGTATTTTGACGTACCCCCACCGGTACTCATAACGGGTCCGCAGCCGGAGACCTGAATCGCGTCCTTTAGCGTCCAGCAGCCGGCAGTTTACGAGGACGACTTGAGCCTTGCCGCTCTTCTCGACGGACACTTCCGGCGAGCTATCGTTCCCGGCGCTGAAGGAGTCTCCGCCCGCCATCCGGACTCCCGCATCGACGGGCGTCACTAGCAGGTTGTGCGATCGCCCATGGGTGTAAGCAATCAGGGAGATCTCTGCGCCCCGCTTCAAGTCATGCCGGAATGTGTAATAGGGAGTGGAAAGGGTCAGCGTTCCGGCTGCATCCTCGCGCTCGACCTTATACTCCCCCGGCCAGTGCCCGGGCTGGCTCCAGACAGGTTCGGTGATGCCAAGGCTGCACGCTGCCAGTGCAAGGTATCGAATCAGGTTCTTCGGTGACATAATCATCTCTCCTTCTTCCTTCGACAAACACGTCGCGGTCGCCTACCCATTTCAGCCTCTCCTTGGATAACCAGACCTGCACGCCCAAGTTGTCGAATATACTCAACCTCTTATGGCTTCCTGGCCACTGCCGATTATACATTCGACCACCTCCGTTGGAGCCGTGGCTTTCATCATTGTCGTCCTGCGTGATTCCGGCGAGGCGAGGGAAGTGGTCAGCCTCGCCTCCTCCGGCTACGAAAAGGCCGGAAGTGGACTGCACCCCGAAAATGAGATAGGAAGTTAAGGGGCCGAACACATTGAATGGAGAGGTGTATGGATTTGGCCCGAAGAGTGTACAGCCGGGATCTGAAGATTGCGCAAGTTGAGGGTCCCTTCGAGTGGTTGGAGTGTTCGGACTGAATCATAGCCCACGGCGGTGGCGTCGAATGAACGTCGCGCCGAACGCTCGCGGTGGTCAGTCAGATCCCGCACGAAATGGATGGTTCTAGGAAGAACCCCAAGGTGCACCGGACCCAACGAGGTCCAGCCAGAGTGCGGATGGGAGACCGGCGGCAGGATGGGAGAGGATCAAGGACGCTCGGGGACTCACCACCGTAGTGGCGGCAGTGTCGGAGAAAGGGAGCGCGATCATCCGCTTCGATCCCCTGGCAGGGACCTACGATGCTACGCTGACGGTCCCCACGATGTTATCCCGCATGGGGAATTTTTCGGAGATGTTGTCCATGGGGGATTATTCGGACTCATCCGTTGTGTACGACCTGATCGAAATGACGGGCGGCGCTTCATGTGCGCCATTGCCCAACAACACGGTACCGGCCTCCAGAGAACAGTCTCCTGTCGAGGTTCGGCGGTTTCCTGCAGATTCCCTGCGGCAACTCGCTCCCGACACGCGACGACACGCTCCGGCTGTTCGCAGACGGCAAACTGGCCGCGTCGAAGAGTGTCAGCTACGCCTTGTCGAAGCGATAAGGGCGGGTCCAAGCATGGTTCCCTTCTCACGGCCCGCAGTCCCTCCGGTGCTATCCTGATCGCAGAGTTGCAGGCGCCCTACGGGGCGCGAAAGCCACAGAGGGGGAAAGAACCATGCCTGTCAAACCGATTCCTGAGGGGTATCACACCGTGACGCCGTATCTAGTGGTTCCGGGCGCCGGCCGATTGATCGAGTTCCTGAAGGAAGCCTTCAAGGCGGAGGAGGTCGAACGCATGTCTCAGCCGGACGGCACGGTGATGCACGCAGAGGTCCGAATCGGCGATTCCATCATCATGATGGGGGAGTCGAGCGACAAGTTTCCTGCCATGCCGGCTGCGATCTATGTTTACGTTCCCGACGTCGATGCCGTCTACAAACGGGCTCTCGCCGCGGGGGCGGCCTCCACGATGGAACCGGCGAATCAGTTCTATGGCGATCGCAATGCGGGCGTGAAAGACCCGAGCGGCAATCTCTGGTGGATTGCCACGCACGTCGAGGACGTACCGCGCGAGGAGATGGCCAAGCGGGCCGCGGCTGCGAAGAAATAGCGCGAAGAGGAGCGAGTTCAAAACTGGATCTGTCTTGACCGCCGTGCGGCGAGGGGGATACACTCTCAGTCCAAGGCGGAGGCCGGATCATGACGGACAACCAGCGGAACTCGAGTGCATCGCGCCCGGAGCATTGTACGATTACGCGGCGCTCTTTTGTCGGCGAGAGCGTCGCTCTCGCGGGAGGCTTGTGCGCCGTCGCGAGCACCGCTGCCGTGCGGACGGAGACGCCGCGCGGCAAGATCCTCAACCATAACTCTCAGATGGAGTACCGGCGGCTCGGCAAAACCGGGTTAATGGTCTCGGCAGTCTGTCTCGGCGGTCACTGGAAGCGGGTGGCGGTGGCGCTGAACCGGCCCTTCACCGGCAGCGGCGCGAGCAAAGAGGATTTCGACAACATCAAGGCCTCCGACTTCCTCAAGAACCGCCATGACGTGATCAGCCGCTGCATAGACGCAGGGATCAACTACGTGGACGCCTGTTCCCCGATGGAGATCCTTGCATACGCCAAGGTGTTGAAGGGTCGTCGAGACAAGTTCTACTTCGGCTATTCGTGGCACCTGCGGGAGCCTCGTTTCCTCGAGTGGCGCACCTCCAAGAAGCTGATCGAGGGCCTCGACGCCGGCCTGAAGGAAGCGGGACTCGAATACGTCGACGTGTGGAGGATCTCGCTCCCCCAAGAGCGAGTCGCGGACCTCGGCGAGTTGTTGCGCGTGGAAGAGGCGACAGTCGAGGGCCTGGAGAAGGCGAAGCAGCAGGGGAAAGCGCGTTTTACCGGCGTCTCAACTCACAACCGGGTCTGGTTGAAGTCTGTCATCGAAGAGTACCCGAAGCAGATGGAGGTGGTGTTGTTCCCCTACACCGCCGACTCGAAGCAGTTGCCGGACGACAGCGTGTTCGAAGCGATTCAACAGCACGACGTTGGCGTGTTCGGTATCAAGCCGTTTGCGGACAACGCACTGTTCCGGGGCGACGGCTCGCCGAACAGCCCACACGCCGAGGAGGACAGCCGGCGGGCGCGGCTCGCGCTGCGCTACATCCTCTCGAACCCGGCGATCACCGCGCCGATCCCGGGCCTTGTCACCCTTGCGCAAGTCGACAACGTCGTGAAGGCGATTGCCGAGCGCCGGGCGCACGATCTGAGCGCACCGGCGAAGGACACCCGCAGGATCAGTGAAAGTATCGAGCGCCAAGCGGCGGCGCAGGAGATGTGGGCGAATCTCTCACCGGATCACCGCTGGCTGAAGAACTGGGAGTACGTTTAGGGATTCCCGATGAGCATAATCACACGCCGTTCCTTCTTCCAGGGCGCCGCGCTTGCCGTTTCGGCCACGCGCGTAGTCGGCGCCAATGACAGGATCCAGATCGGGATTGTAGGCCTTGGGGGCCGGGGCAACGCCCACTTACGCAACTTCATCAAGATCCCGGAATCGCAAGTTGTCGCGCTGTGCGACGTCAACCAGGCCGCCCGTGAACGAGCGCAGGCGCGGTTGATGAACGAGACGTCCGCGAAAGGCAAGGAATACGCGGATATGCGTGACATGTTCGCCGACAAGAGCGTGGACGCCGTTTCGACCGCAACTCCGAACCACTGGCACGCTTTGACGACGATCTGGGCTTGTGAGGCGGGCAAGGACGTTTACGTCGAGAAACCCGCCAGCCACAACATTTACGAGGGCTTGCGCATGGTCGAGGTGGCGCGGCGGACCAAGCGCATGGTCCAGGTTGGCACCCAGAGCCGGAGCACACCACATAAGATCCGGGCGATGCAACTTCTTCGCGACGGCACGATCGGCAAGGTCTACATGGCCAAGGGCCTCTGTTTCAAACGCCGGAAGTCGATCGGCAAAACGCCGGTGGAGCCTGTGCCGCCCGGCCTCGACTGGGACAAGTTTCTCGGCCCGGCCCCGATGAGGCCCTATACGAAAAATCGATTCGCTTACAACTGGCACTGGTTTTGGGACACGGGGAACGGCGATATCGGCAACCAGGGCGTTCACGAGATGGACCTGTGCAGGTGGGGAGCGGGCGAGGCAGGAATGCCGCGCTCCGCTGTTTCGAAGGGCGGGAAGTACGTCTACGATGACGACCAGGAAACGCCGAACACACAGCTTGCCACGTTCGATTACGGCGACATGGAGATCGTCTTCGAAGTGCGGGGACTGTTGACCGGTCCGGAAGCGGGGCTGCCGGTTCGCCCTGGCAACACGGTCGGCAACATCTACTACGGAAGCGATGGCTGGATGTGGGTCGGAGGCGGCGAATTCGCGGTGTACAAGGGCGAGTCGAACGAGAAGGTGATGGAGGAGAAGTCGGCGAGCGAAGATGGCTCGGTCCTCCACATGAAGAACTTCCTCGACGCCTGCCGGAGCCGCAACTACAAGGACCTCACCGCCAACATTGAGGTGGGCGCGATGTCGGCGGCGTTGTGCCATCTCGCAAACGTGAGCTACCGAGTCGGCCGCACGCTCCGGTGGAACGAGGCGGCGCGGAAGTTCGTGAACGATCCCGAGGCGGACAAGCTGATCAGCCGCGAGTACCGCAAGCCGTACGTGGTTTGAAGGAGGTTGGGGACAGGTAGCTCTGTCCGCTCGCTTCGCTCAAGACAGAGTAGGCCTGCCCCTTCGAATTAACGCGAGTCAGCGAAATTGCCGGTGCGGGCGAGGGTGCGGCCGATCGTGGCAGCGAGGATGAGCGCGCCGCCGACAATCGCGAGGCCTCCTGGCCGTTCGTCATGCACAAGCCACGCCCAGACCGGGTTCATCGCGGGTTCGGCCAACAACAGCAACGAAGCTTCGAGCGCGGGAGTTCGGCGCATAGCCCTCGTCACGAAGACGTAGGCGAGTCCGATTTGGAAGACGCCGAGGTAAAGGATCACGGCCCAGTCAGCCATGCTCGGAGCGCTCAGCGGAAGCGCTTTCGGGAGGCATATCAGGCACGCGATCAGGTTGCCGGCCACTACAGTGGCCATTCCCGATTCGCGCCCAGAACTCGCGGTTTCGATCCACCTCAAGCCGCCGATTGTGAGCGCCCAGCAGACGCCGGCAAACGCGGCGATGATGTTCCCGCGAAGCGGATCGGGTGCAGTGCGTTGGACGTCCTGACCGCCGACGAAGAACAGGCTCATACCGGCGGCGATCACTACCATGAGCAGGAAATCGGAACGCCGCACCGGCTCGCGCAACAGCCAAGGACCTAGAAGCAGCATGTAGAGCGGCGCGGTGTCCTGGAGGAAAATGGCGTTCGCCGATGTGGTCAGCTTGTTGGCGAGCACAAACAGCACGAGAGTACCGGCATAGCCGAGGGACACGAGCAGAGTGCGCCGGCTCCAGCTCTTGCGCGCCGCCGGAACGAGCAGGAAGAGAGCTATGGCCGCGACCAGCGAGCGAAAGGCGGCCACCTGCCAGCCGCTGAAGCTTGTGGCTTTGATGGCGGCGCCGCCCGTGGAAAACAAGAACGCCGCCACGAGCAATTGAAGACGGCTCGCCGCCGTGGGTTGAGTTTGGGGCACGGTATACTTGAGCCTGTCATGATAGCAAGGCGGGTAATCCTATTCGTTTCACTGCTGTTTCCTTCGAGTTTTATTGTGGGCGCGAGCATTCCGGTCAACCTGCCCCGGCCGGAACACGGATTGAACTACAAGACTCCGGCGACGGTCTGGGACGAAGCGTTACCGCTTGGCAACGGCATGATCGGCGCTCTCGTCTGGGGCGATGGCAAGCCGCTCAAGATCTCTCTGGACCGGGCGGACCTGTGGGACCTCCGGCTCGTGCCGGAGTTCTACACCGAGGAGTACAAGTTCCGGATCATGCGGCAGTGGCACCTCGCCGGCCGAGTCAAGGACCAGGAACGTGTCTATGAAGAACCGTACCGCAGACCCGCTCCGACGAAGATTCCCGCGGGGCGGATCGAGCTTGCACTTGGCGGCGCGGGTAAGTTCCGCGAGACGGCACTTTCTCTTGGGGACGCACTCGCGAGCTTCGCCCTTGATGACGGAACCACCGCGAGGGTGATGGTGCACGCTGTCCAACCGGTGGGCATCATCACGGTGCAGGGTCCGGCGGTCGTGTCACCGCGGCTGGTCGCACCGGCTTTCGCGGGAAAGGTTGTCGAGGCGGCGCGAGGAGGGATCGGCGCCGGGGACCTGACACAACTCGGATATCCGGCGCCGAAAGAATCCTCGGGCCAAGACTTCCAGGCGTTCCTACAACAGGGCGCAGAAGGTTTCCGATTCGCAGTCTATCTTGGCTGGAGAACGACCGGACGCGGCTGGACCGGCGCCTGGTCGGTGGCGTCGAGTTTTGAAGGCGGCGACCCGCTCTCCCTGGCGAAGCAGCGGGTGGAACAGGCGCTCACATCGGGCTTCGAGCCAATGATGAAAACACACCGCCAATGGTGGGAGAGCTTCTGGAAGAAGGGGACGGTTCTCCTGCCGAATCCAATTGTTGAGCGGCAGTGGTTCCTTGAAACGTACAAGTTCGGCGCGGCGGCACGCCGGGGTGCTCCGCCGATCACGTTGCAGGCGGTGTGGACCGCGGATGACGGCAAGCTCCCACCGTGGAAGGGAGACTATCATCACGACCTCAACACGGAACTTAGTTACTGGCCCTGTTACAGCGGTAACCGGATCGAGGAGGGACTCAGTTACCTCGACTATCTGTGGAACACGAGGAAGGCCGGATTCGACTGGACGAAACGATTTTTCGAATTGCCCGGCGTGAACGTCCCAATGACGGCGGACCTCAACGGCAATCAGATCGGCGGCTGGCGGCAGTACACACACTCAGCCACGACGGCGGCATGGCTGGCGCAGCACTTCTATCTGCACTGGAAGTACAGCGCGGACCGCGAGTTCCTCAAGGAACGCGCCTATCCTTACCTCCATGATTCCGCCATCTTCCTGGAGGCATTCACAGCGGAGAAAGGTCCAGACGGGAAGAGGACCTTCCCCCTCAGCGCATCGCCGGAGATCAACGATAACCGGCCGACCGCCTGGTTTCCCACGGTCACAAACTATGACCTGGCGCTGACCCGATTCCTGTTTGCCGCCACCGCGGAACTGGCTGAGGAACTCGGACGCTGGGACGACGTCAAGCGCTGGCGGAAAGTTCTCGGCGAGCTGCCGGAATATAGCCTCGGCGACGACGGGCGGCTACTGGTGGCGAAGGACAACCCTCTGCGGCAGTCCCATCGCCACTTTTCGCACCTCATGGCGATTCACCCGCTGGGGTTGATCGATCCGATGGACGGGAACGAGGCGGTCCGGACGATCCGCGCATCGCTCAGCGAGCTCATGCAGCTCGGGAGCGACTGGTGGTGCGGCTACAGCTTCTCGTGGCTGGCGAACCTCGCTGCGCGGGCGCGAGACGGCGAGGAGGCCGAAAAGGCGCTCGAACTTTTCTCGACTGCGTTCACCCTACGCAACAGCTTTCATTGCAACGGCGACCAAACCGGCAAAGGTTACTCTAAGTTCACCTACCGGCCGTTCACGCTGGAGGGGAACTTTGCGGCGGGAGCGGGGATTCAGGAGATGCTGCTTCAGAGCCAGCGCGACAAGATTCAGATTTTCCCGGCGGTTCCAGCATCGTGGAAGGACGTCTCTTTTACCACGCTGCGGGCACAGGGGGCTTTCCTCGTTTCGGCTGAGCGCAAGGCGGGGAAGACCACACGCGTCGAGATTACCTCTGAAAAGGGCGGCGAGGCGGTCCTGATCTCTCCGTTCAGTGGAAAGGAAATGCGTCTCCGGATGAAGCCGGGCGAAACGCAGGTACTGCTGGCGGACCCCCCGGCCGCCGCGGCGCGGCAGTCGGCCGTCGAAAGGGTGCTGAACGGCTGGTTCCGGTGGTCCTCGAGCGAGCCCCTGGTTGCACCCGCGGTTGGCGACGGTGACCAGTACCATTCGGTCAAGGACCCAACGATCGTCCGCCACAACGGGCGCTGGCACATCTTCTGCACGGTGCGCGGGAAGAAGCGGTCCCACCAGATCGAATACATCTCGTTTACCAACTGGCGCGACACGGGAAAGGCGTCGCGGCGAATGTTGAAACTCACCGACGGCTATTTCTGCGCGCCGCAGGTGTTCTACTTCCGGCCGCATAAGAAGTGGTACCTGATCTATCAGGTGATCGACAAGTCGCGGAAGCCGGCGTTGCAGCCGGCGTGGTCAGCCAGCGCCGACATCGCGAACCAGGATACGTGGACCGCGCCTGCACTGCTGTTTGACAAAGAACCGGAAGGCGTCAAGAGCTGGATCGATTTCTGGATTATCTGCGACGACCGGCGCGCCCACCTGTTCTACACCGGCATGGACGGCACGATGTGGAGAGCCGAAACGGAGCTTGAAAATTTTCCGCGCGGCTGGGGCAAGCCGGTGCTCGCGCTGGAAGGCGATATTTTCGAAGCGTCTCACACGTACCGGCTGAAGGACCTCCAGAAGTTTCTCACCGTGGTGGAAGCAATCGGCGAACACGGGCGACGCTACTACAAAGCGTATCTCGCCGACCGGCTGGACGGCGCATGGCAACCGATCGCGGGGACCAGTTTCCGCCCGTTCGCGTCTCCGGCGAACGTCCGCTTCGCCGGCGCTCGTTGGAGTGATGCCTTCAGCCACGGCGAGCTGATTCGTGACGGCTACGATGAGACGCTGACCGTCGATCCGGCAGCGCTGCACTTCCTTTACCAGGGAGTCACCGACGCAGACCGCGAGGGAAAGCCGTACGGCGAGATCCCGTGGCAGCTTGGGCTGCTCACTCCGATGGAGTAAAACTGCCCGCCTCTTCGTACATCGCGACGATGTTCGCCGGCGGTGTGTCGATCTGGATGTTGTGCGTCGGAGACAGGATGTAGCCGCCGCCGCGCCCGAGCACGTCGATCCGTTCTCGAGTGACGCGGCGGACCTCCTCCGCGGAAGATTGCGGCAGCGTCGTCTGGACGTCCATTCCTCCGTGGAAGCAGAGGCGATCACCGAAGGTTTCCTTGATATCGCGCGGGTCCATGCCCGCAGCGCTGAATTGCAGTACGTCGAGCACATCGACGCCAATCCCGATGAGCGCCGGAATGAACGGGCGCACCGCACCGCAGGAGTGGTACATCACAAGCGAGCCCAGCTCGTGAACACGGCGGTTCAGCCTTTCGTGATGCGGGGCGACGAGCTGTTTCCACGCGCGCTCGGACATGAGCCGGCCACGCTGGTGTGCAATGTCGTCGCTGGTCCAGATGAGATCGATGCGGTCGCCCGCGGCAGCCATCACAAGCTCCAACATCCCGACATAGAAATCGGTGACACGGCGCATGATCTCCCAGACGAGGCCAGGCTGCTCGACCATGTCGAGCATGAAGCGTTCCATTCCGCGCAAGTACCAGGCGATTTCAAAAATACCTCCGGGGTCGCCGAACTCCTCGAGCGCAATGGCGTAGTCGCCCTGCCTGTCGAGCTCGCGGATCTGAGCGGAGAGCCCTCCGGCGTCCCACCATTCCGGTCTCGGCCAGGGATAGCGTTGCAGTTCCGATGCGTCATTGACGGCTGCCAGCGGGTGTTCGGTGATCTCGTCGTAGGACCCCTTTTCGTGAGCGACAGCGCGGCGGCGCACACCCCACGGGTCAAGCCAGGTTCCGTCGGGAAAGCATCGGAGCGGAGGTCCGACATACGGCTGGCGGGGGTGCCGTACATCGACGCCCAGTCGCCGGAGCACCGATTCCGGATCGTTGATAACGAGGTGGGTTTTCAAGGCAGCCCAGGTCTCTGGCGTCGCCAGGAAATCCACGGGAACACGGTCCGTGTCCCTATGCTCGAGGGCGAGCAGGACCCGTTCTCTCGGGCTGAGTTCGTTTCGAGGGGTCATTCTGTTGTAGCTTGCCTGATCAGTGTAACGCGCCAGCGTCGGCGGGATAGAATAAGGGCCGGCAGGAACTCATATCATGACCAAATCCAACATCAGATACACGCGCTATTTTGCGGAAACAATTCAGCGAATGCGGGAAGACGGACTCTTGCTCGTAACAGCCCACAACGACGGAAAGCCAAACGTGATGACGATCGGATGGGGCACGATCGGATCAATTTGGGGCCGACCGATCTTTCTTGCTCTCGTCCGGCCGTCCCGGCACTCGCACTCACTGATCGAGGAGGTATCGGAGTTTACCGTCAACGTACCCCCGAGAGAATTGGCAAGTGCCGTCAGCCATTGCGGCACGGTCTCCGGCAGAGACCACGACAAATTCGACGAGGCGAAGCTGAAGGTGAAGCCGTCACGAATGGTGAAGCCTCCGATCGTCGAGGAGTGCGTAATCCACTATGAATGCCGGGTCGTCCATAAGAACGACCTTGTTCCCGAGTCGCTCACGCAGGCCATCCGCGACGATTTCTATGAACAGGGTGACTTTCACCGCGTGTATTTCGGCGAGATTGTGGCTGCCTACGCCGACGAAGACGCGGACATACGGCTGCGGCCAAAACAGGCCGCCGGCCCACTACCGCTCGCGGGATAACGGTCTTGACCCGAGTTTCTCGACCTCGACCTTGTAACCGGCGGGCACGTCCACGCGGTAAGCGAGACCGCCGTCTCCGGTCTTGTGCCAGCGTAGCGAGACGCGGCCGCCGCTTACCGGTACTTCGCCCTCGGCCCAGGGAAGGTTCAGGTCGGCAAAACGCAGTTTCACCACCTTGTTCACTACGTCCACGGAGTGCAGTCCGAGGACATCACGATAAAGGGTGTGGACGATGTGCGAGGCGAAGCCATGGTTGCAGCTCGCCGAGGGGTCGACGTTCTCCCACAGCGTGCCTGTCCGCTCGGCCATGTAAAGCAAGTAGGAGACCGACTCGTCAAGCAACTGCTGTGACAGGCCATAACGGGAGAGAAGCTCGAGTCGAAGCATGTTTCCAACGAATGAATTGGCAGCGTGGATCTCGGGATAGGCGCCGGACTTAGGGCGGTCCGGCCCGAACTTGTCGCGCAGCGTCTCCCACAGCTCCGGGTAGCTGTGAGCGGAAACCACGTTGAAGTAGAACGCAAAGTACTGGCAGACCTCGGTGCGGTTGTTCGTGCGCTCGAGCCTGCCGCTCGTGCGCACGGCGTTGTCGACGAAGAACTCGCCGTCGAAGGATTGCCGGATGACGGCCGCGCGGACACTGCGCGCGGCCGCAGCCATCTCCGGCATGGAATACAGTCGGGCGGCCGCATCGAGGGCCGCGGCGTAAAGCATGTTGCTTGGATAGTTGACGTCCTGCACGAAATTGTTTGCGGCGGACCATTCGATGAACACCCAACTTGGCAGCTTCTCGAGCAGACCGTCGGGGTTCCGGAATTTCTTGAAGTAGTCGAACAGGCAGAGAACCTTGGGGCGAAGAGCGTCAACCGTCTCACGGTCGCCGCTGCGGGCAAGGTACTCCTCGAGTTCCAGCACGAACCATAACGACCAGTTCGGGATAAAGGTCCCGTTCGTGTGGTCGGCCGGGTAGCACATCGGCAGCATGCACCGCGGCAGTACGGGGAAGCTCTCGGGCAACAGGTAGTTCTCGAAAAAGTTCTTCTCGATGACGTTCCTGCCACTGAGGCGCGGCTCAACGCGCGCGGTGAAGTAGCTGTCGCAGAGCCAGCCAGCTCGCTCTCGGTGTGGGCAGTCCATGAAGATATCGACCGCGTTCTGCCGGAACGTCTCGCGCCCTGCGGAGAACAATCGGTTTAGCCTGGGGTCGGCCGAGGCGAAGTGGGCGCGGTCGACGTCAGGGTTCACGTACTCGCGCAGATAGATGTCCGCCACCTTGCCGCCGGCGCCGGTCACGAGGATCTTCAAGTAGCGGAGCGTATATGGCTCGATCGCTTCCACACGATAGCTGCCCGGCTCGAGATCGAACGCGATTACGTTCACCGCCGAGAGCCGCTTGAAGTCGACGTCATCGCCGGTCAGAATTTCGTCGAACACGAAGTACACTTTGGCAGGGGCGTTGACGGTAATTGTCGCGCCTGGGAAACCTGTCAGATTGGTTCCGAAATCGAGGATGCGGAAAGAATTCACCGGAAAGGTGAAGGCAGCCGGGCCCTCGAGTTCCTGATCCAGCCGGCGGCTCATGGATTTGGCGAGTTGCTGGAGTTCCCGAGAGGGCATTTGCTCCAGTTCCGCCTCGCGAAACCCCTTTAACCGGTCTCCGATCTCAACGAGGCCGCGCGACTTCCATAGCTTCCCGGGAGCCACACCGCGCTGGACGGTTCCCTCGGCAAGCAGCGCCAGCGGACGGCGCTGAACAAAGTCTGGATAGGGTACACGTCGAGGAAGCAACCGCCGGGCCGGCAGCACGGCAGTTTCTGCCGGAACGAGCGATGCCGCAGAGTCCCGGCGCCAGGCGTCCCAGCTCGGCCGGAGCCGGTATACCTCGCTAAAGGTTCGCTGGAAGGAGTAGCGCTCGACTCTTTGCAGGCGCTCGGTCAGGATCGTTGCAGCCATGGGAGCGCCCTCCCCAGCCGTCGAGGCAATGACCTTTCCGCCGGAGACGACTTCAGCCTGAAAAAACGACGGCTGATCGAGCAGGTAGTAGCTGTTGGCGTTGTAGCCGGCGACCTCGATCGCGACGAGGTTGCCGCTGGGGCGAAGTCGGCCGGAGAGATCCCACTCGTCGATTCGAAAGAACCCGTGCGGACCGCGGGCGGGACCGTGACCAAGGAACTCGCCGTTCAGCCAGGCGCGGTAGAGACTCGATGCGGTCACCCGAAAGACGGCCCGTGCTCCGGCAGGCGCCTCAAACGCGACGCGGAACCCTACAAACAGGTTCATCTCCGTCTCGCGCCCCGCGGGCCACACCGGCTTGGCTGAAAGGAAGCCGGATGTTTCGCCGCCGGCTGCGTCAAAGACGGTAAAAGAAACGAGAATTGCTGCACAGGCTATGAGTCGCCTCATCGCTCGCAGATTGTAGCACCGGTATAGTAATCTCGACGCCATGAGGCCTCAGCCGATTCTTGTTCTTTTATGGTTCGCGATTTCTTGCTCCGCGCAGTTCACAAACCCGGGCTGGCTTCACCTTTCATCCGCCCGCGGGGAAATCGACGCACCGAACGCCGGTGGGCAGCAGACGTCGGCGACAGTGTTCGACATCGACAAGGACGGCGTGAACGACTTTGTCATTACCGAGCGGACGGCCGCGCCGTCGGTCATCGGGTATCTCCGGACGAAGTCCGGCTGGCGCCGATTCGTCATCGAACCGGAGTTGGTGAAGCTGGAGGCGGGTTCGACGTTTGGAGATGTGGACGGCGACGGCGACCTCGATTTCCTCTCCGGCAACGACTACTCCGGAAACGGGGTCTGGTGGTGGGCGAACCCACACCCGAACTTCGCACCTGACGCTCCGTGGACACGTCACCCGATCAAGACCTCCGGACCGAGGAAGCATCACGACCTGATGTTCGCGGACGTCGACGGCGACGGGAAGAACGAGCTGGTGTTTTGGAATCAGGGTGGCAACAGGCTCGTCCTGGCTCGGGTTCCAGCGAGCCCGAGGGCCTACGCCGGCGAGTGGCCGATGGCGGAGATCTTCACGTACGCGAGCGACAGCGAACAGCAACAACGAGCGGCCTCACCGCCATTCAAGGGGATCAACGAGCATGAAGGACTGGCGCTGGCGGACATCGACGGTGACGGACGGCCCGACATCGTGGGCGGCGCTCTCTGGTTCAAGCATCTTGGTGGAGACCGCTTCCGTGCCAACGAGATCGACGGCGGCTATCACTTCTCGCGCTCGGGGGCGGGACAACTGAAGGAAGGCGGACGGCCGGAAGTCGTTCTGGTGGTCGGCGACGGCGTCGGTCCGCTCGTGATGTACGAATGGGTCAAGGGAACGTGGAAGCCGAACGTGCTGATCGACGAGATTGACAACGGCCACAGCCTGGCCGTGACGGACTTCGACCGTGACGGGCATCTCGATATCTTCTGTGCCGAGATGAGATTAAACGGTGGCAATTCGGATTCGAAGGTCTACATCCTGCTTGGCGACGGCAAGGGCGGGTTCAGGCAGACCGTGGTCGCAACCGGCTTCGACAACCACGAATCGAAGCTGGCGGACCTGGATGGAGACGGCGCACCCGACATTCTTGGCAAGCCATACAACCACGGGGCTCCCCGCCTCGACATCTGGCTGAACCGGCTCGCGGTTACCCGTCAGTGACTGCGGGCGAATTCCGCGAGTGCACGCATGTTGGCGAGCGGGGTGTCCCGGACAACCTCGCAGCCGGCAGCGACGATATAGCGCGGGCCAGCCTGCCGGTGACATTCCATGAGCGCCGCGAAGACCGCTTCGGGCGTTGCGTCCCGCAATACGCGGACCGGGTCGAGATTGCCGAGCAACACCTGGTTTGGGCCCATCTTCTCCCGTGCCTCCGCCAAGGGAACCTGCGAGTCGATGTCGACGATGTCGCAGCCAAGTTTCGCCATCCCGGTGAGCATGCGCCGCGTGTTTCCGCACACGTGCAGCCGCACGCGAGCTCCGGCGGCATGCAGTCCGTCAGCGAGCCGTTTCTGGTACGGCCAGACGAATTCCTCGTAGATTCGCGGGCCCACCAGCGAGGATGCTGGATCTCCGATACCGATGACGTCCGCCCCCGCCTCCACTTGCGCGCGGCCGAATCGGACTGCGAGCTCGACAACGAACTCGAATAGGTTGGTGACGAAGGCACGGTCGTCAAAGAAGTCGAGCATCAGGGTATTGATTCCGCGCAGATCAGCGCTCGCGCCGCACGGCCCTTCGACCCATCCTTCGACGATCTTCTCGCTGCCCGCGCGCTCTTTCATCAATAACAAGCCGAGCAGCCGGTCATTCATCGCGCCGCCGCAGGGTTCGGGCATCTTGAGATCCTTGAGGGCGCTTTTCTCCGCAAGACGGGCGCGGCTTTCATCCATCGCGTAGGGCTGATCGTCGAAGTATTGGACGCTGGCGCCGCAGTCGGGAGCCTCACGAGTCTCGGTAATGCCCGACACGTGGTCAAATCCGAACTCCTCGGCCGTCCGGATCTGCGCCTCGGCCATGATTCGGTGGTCGAGGGCGTAACGGCCGTACTTCTCGCCGATTCGGTCGGCCGCGAACATCATGGTGATGGGCATCAATGGAAGGTGATCGACTGGACGTCCGTCGAGCATCGCGAGGACACGTTCGCGGCTGGTCATCGTGAGTTTACCTATGCGCTATTTCGAGATTTCCACCCGTAGCAGGACCTTCACCATCAAGTTGCGCTCGGGTGTGATGTGGAAGTTGCCCACCTCGGTGTCGAGTTCAACCTCGTGCGTCCCCGGCGGAGCGCCCTTTGAAACACTGAGGGCAGTGCCGACAACACCTTCCGGCCGAACCTCGGCGTCGCCGATCCGCAGCCATGATGGTGCACCGGTCATCCGGATGCGGAACGGGATAGCGGAACGGTTCCGGAGGCGCAAAGCAAGACGGGCACCCGGCTTCAGCCGCACTTCCGGATTCTCCACTTGGACCGCGCCCTTCCACAACGCCGTCAGGTGCTCTTCTGCGCCCCAGACTTCGTCATTCACCCATGCCGCGGTCCGCCTTGCCGGTAGTGCGTCCCGAATTCCGGCAAGGTCCGGCGTTCGGACAAAAACGAGAGTCACCGGCCGCTCTCGCGACGTGTAGAACGCGGTCGCCGGTGCGTGGATGTCGCTATTGGCGAAAATCGCCAGACGATGTTCCTTGGCCCACGGGAATGCCTCCGGGTAGACCGTTGTCTCATTGACGAGTTCAAAGCCCTGGATGAGACCGCGTTCGTGAAGTGTCGATGCGGGCGGCTCCCACTGCGGAGTTTCCTTCCATCCGGGGTGATTCCAGAAGACGAACGCATCCTGCTTCCGGGCCACTTCCAGGGCTTCTGCCATTCCAAGGCTGAAGAATGCGTTGAAGTCTGTGACGAACAGCGCGTTGCAGTGGAAATCCTTTTCGGCGATCTCCACGGCGGGAACAAGGATCAGACCGAGTTGCTCGGCCAGCGGAAGAGCGATCGCGTGCGGCCGGCTGAGGTCGGGTTTGAGGTCCTTCTCGTGGGGATTGTAGCCCGCGTGGTCGGTAATCGCGATCGCGTCCAGGCCGTCGCGCCAGGCTTCGACGACGCGGGTGGTGGGCCACACTTCGCCATCCGAGAAGACGGTATGCGTGTGGAAGTCGCACTTCAGAGTTCGATAGCCGGGGAGATCGGGGACCGGAAGAGCATCACGATGCTGGGCCGCCGCCGGTGCAGCGGCCAGCACGAGCGCGAGGAGGAAGCGCATTGGATCAGTGAACCATAATCGGAGCAACAGCGATGGTCTTGTCCCACTTCATCGTGATCGCTCCCTTCCCGTTATTGGTCTTTGAAATACTGATGGTGAACTGCTCAACTTCAGGCCCTTGACTTACCTCGAGCTTGGTACGGCCCAGGTCTTGTGTTTCCTCGTACTTGTATGCACCCCACTGCTTGGCAACCTTGTTGAGAATCAGCATCCAGGAGGACTGGTCGGGGAGAGTGAACAGGCTGTAGCTTCCCTTCGGTACGTGAATGGAGCCAACCATCAAGTCGGCTTCCGTTGTGAGAATGGTCGCCTCGTCGGCGCCAGTCCGCCAGACCTTGCCAAACGGGACAAGTCCCCCAAAAATCTCGCGCCCTTTCTTGTACGGCCGGCCGTACTCGATGGAAATTTTCTTGCCTCCGAACACCTCGGTGACCGTTTCATGCGGGCTGACCCGCTTCTGACCCTGGGCCAGGAGAACCGCGCCCGCGGTCAAACCAACGGCAACGAACGACAGCAGTGTGACGGTTTTGCGCATCGAGAGGAATCTCCTTATGCCGTCATTCTATCAAGCGAGGACCGTAGCTTAGCGAACACGTAATTTTGCGAATCCCGCAGCAACGCACCGCCCGTGTGGCCGCAAGTCAGGCAGAATGGGTATGGGACAACAGTGAACCTGCGAACGCTATCTTTATTAATTGCCGTCATCCTTGCGTATTCCCAAGTGGCTGCTCAGAAGACGGCAGATGAATACGCCGCGCAAGGTCTGAAACTGTTCGAGAACGGACGGTACGCCGAGGCACGGAAAGATCTAGAGGCGGCCGTCAAACTAGATCGCACCCAGGTGGAAGCGCTCCTACTCCTTGTCCGCATCCACTTGATCGAGAAAGACTACGATGGGGCGGTTGAACTCGTGGCTCCACTGGCCCAGTCGCCTGCCGCCGACGCCGAATCGAGAATGCTGCTCGCCTACACGCTGGAAAAGAGGGGCGACCTTCGCCGCGCGGCTGGGTTGCTTGAGCGAAGCATTGAGATCATCACGTGGGGCGGAGACGCCACCTACGCGGCGGCCGCACGGGCGCGCATGAAGCTCGGGGACTATGAGCGGGCTGCGGCACTCTGCGAGCGGGGGATGGAATCCAGCCCGAATTCGGAGCGTCTTCTGCACACCTACGTTAGCCTTCCGGCGGACATCATCGGAAAGCGGGTTGCCGACCGGCTCGCAAGAGTCCCGGACGAGAAAGGCGGCGTGACAGAACGAATCCTCCTCGGCCGGATTCTCTCGAAGATCGATGTGAAATCATTTCCTGACGCTCGCGAGAACTCCATGAAGCTGCTGACGGAGGCCGCTACGCGGGAGCCTGAAAACTGCTCCGCCCAGTACAACCTCGGACGGCTGGAGCGTCTTGTGGGGCGTACGAAGGAGGCCAAAGGTGCGCTCGAGAAAGCCCTAAGCTTGAATCCGGACGACGACCTGCGAACATTGATCCAGACACAGTTGGCGCTCGCGGAACTGGCGTCGGGCGATGATGCTGCCGCTGAGCAGGCGTATCGTTCCGCACTTGACTCGAACCGACGGTCTCTGCAACCTAGTGCGGACGCCGCCTTGGAGTATGTCCGGTTCCTGAAGCTCCGGTCACGAGACGATGAGGCAAAGAAGCTGCTCAATGAGA
>DATIFQ010000313.1:0-2982 GCA_035455185.1 Bryobacteraceae bacterium
CCACGGCTATAGCCACTTCACGTCGTTGCACGCCCCGGTGCGCGTCGGAGGGTTGACCGTCCACCCCGGAGATCTGCTGCACGCCGACGCCAACGGAGTAACGAACATTCCCCGGGAGATTGCCGCTGATGTTGCGGACGCCGCCGCCGAGTTTGTCTCTGCCGAGGCGGCTGTGCTGGATTACCTGAAGTCAGGCAAGCCGGACCCGAGCGGATACGCGGAAGCCCGTGCGGAAATGGTGCGCCGCATCAGCGCGCTCGGGGGGCGGCTGCGGGGGAAGAAGTGAAGCCGAGGGTTCTGATGATCCTCGGCGGGGCGCTTCTGGCCAGTGCGCTCATGATGGTGGTTTTGGGTGAGCTCCTGCGCGGGCAGGCGGACGGGATCGTGGTCGCCGTGCTGCGCTACTGCGCGCTCGTCGACGGTGTGCTTGGGTCGGTATTCCTGTTCGTGGGATTGCGAAGATCCGGCGGGTCCTGAACGTGCGTCTCCGCGCCGCGCCACGTGCGCCAGGCCAGCACCGCGACCGCGACCGCCGGGACGGCGAAAATCGCGCCGAGAAAACCGAACAGCGAGCTTCCTGCCACCAGGGCCACGAAGACCAGCACGCGCCGCATGCGCAGTTGGCGGCCGAGGATCTTGGGAGTCAGGTAGAAGCCCTCGATCGCTTGCGCGGCGACAAACACCCCCAGAATGGCGAGCATCTGGTTCGTCCCTCCTCCGGCGGCAAGCGAGACGACAACCGGGAGGATGAGGCCGAGTGCGGCCCCGAGAAACGGAACCAGGTGGAGGGCTCCGCAAACCGGCGCCACCAGCCCCCACCATGGCACGCCGGCGAAGCCGTATCCGACCGCGTAGATCACTACCATCCACAACGCGATCAGAAGCTGCCCGCGGACGTAGGCGGCAAACAGCCACAGGCTGTCCTTCAAGAATTTGCCGGTGTTGTTCGGCTGCCCGCGCGCGAGCAACTTGACGCCCCTTTCTTCTCCGAGCGTAGCATGATCCGTCCGCCCTTCCGCCCCGGCGCCACCCCTGCCATAATGAGGGCGGAGGCTGACCAGATGGCAACGATGCTCACGCTCGAACAGGAGACGAATCCGTGGCAGGCGGCGGAAATCCGCTTTGATGAAGCGGCTTCCCGGCTCGGATTGAACGACGGTCTCTGCAAGATCCTCCGCACTCCTTCGAAAGAGATCACCGTCTACATTCCGGTGATGTTGGATGACGGACGTATCGAGGTGTTCACCGGCTACCGCGTGCAGCATTCGGTGGCGCGCGGGCCGGGCAAGGGCGGTATCCGCTTCGCCCCGGACGTGACACTGGACGAGGTGCGCGCCCTGGCGTCCTGGATGACCTGGAAGTGCGCCGTCGTGAACATTCCCTTCGGAGGCGCCAAGGGCGGCGTCATCTGCGATCCTCTGCTGCTTTCCGAAGGAGAACTCGAGCGCATTACCCGCCGCTACACAGCCGAGATCCTCGACTTCATCGGCCCCGAGCGAGACGTGCCGGCGCCCGACATGAACACCAACGAGAAGACCATGGCCTGGGTCATGGACACCTACTCGATGCACATGCGGCACACCGTTACCGCCGTCGTAACCGGAAAGCCCCTGGACCTTGGCGGGTCGCGCGGCCGCTCGGAGGCTACCGGCAGGGGGTGCCTCATCGTCACGCTTCAGGCGCTCAAGCGGCTCGGCATCGATCCCAGCTCCTGCCGCGTGGTCGTCCAGGGTCTTGGCAACGTCGGCGGAATGGCCGCGAAGCTCATGGCGCGGCAGGGGTTCAAAATCGTCTCCGTTATCGAGATTGACGGCGCCATTTACAACCCAAAAGGACTCGATATCCCGGCCCTCATGGAGCACCGCCAGCACACCGGCTCCATCCTCGATTTCCCCGAATCGGAGAACATGAGCCGTAAGGACGCCTTCTTTCTCGAGTGCGATGTGCTTCTCCCCGCCGCCAAGGAAAATGTCATCACGTCCGAGAACGCGCACCGCGTCCGCGCGAAGATTTTGTGCGAGGGCGCGAACGGTCCAACCACCCCCGCCGCCGACGCCATCCTTGCCGGTAAGGGCGTCTTTGTCATCCCGGACATCCTGGCCAACTCCGGCGGCGTCACCGTCTCCTATTTCGAGTGGGTACAGGACAGGCAAGGCTTCTTCTGGAACGAAGACCTCGTCAACACGCGCCTCGAGGAGCTCATGGTCAACAGCTTCGACCAGGTCGTGTCCTACGCCGAGAAGCACAACGTCAACAATCGCATCGCGGCCTATATGCTCGCCATCGACCGCGTGGCCTTCGCCATCAAGCTGCGCGGCATCTATGCATGAGTTCTGACGCTTCGACGCCGCTTATGCGGCAGTACCACTCGATCAAGCAGCAGGTGCCGAACACCCTGCTGCTGTTCAGGCTCGGCGACTTTTACGAGCTGTTTTACGAAGACGCCGTCACCGCCGCCCGGGAGCTCGAGATCACCCTCACTTCCCGCAACAAGGAAAAGGGCCAGGCCATCCCCATGTGCGGCGTGCCCTATCACGCCGCGGAGGGTTATGTCGCGCGGCTGATCCAGCGCGGTTACCGGGTCGCCATCTGCGACCAGACCGAAGATCCCCGTTTTGCCCGAAAGCTCGTGAAACGCGAGATCACCCGGATCGTCACGCCCGGCACCGCGACCGAGCCCGCGTTGCTGCGGTCCCGCGAGAACAACTACCTCGCGTCCGTCATCGAGAGCGCGGGCCGTGCCGGCCTTGCCCACGTCGATGTCTCGACCGGCGAGTTTCGAGTGACCGAACTGGACTCCGGTGAGGTTTCGGCGGTCCTTGAGAACCTCGGCGTCCGCGAAGTGCTCGTTCCCGCGGATTCGCCGACCACCCCTGCCTCAGCCGCCGCACCCGGTCAGGGACCGCTCCGCACCGAAGTCGAATCGTGGACCTTTTCCTCCGACTATGCCGGGCGCACCCTCCGCGAGCATTTTGGGCTTTT
>DATIFQ010000314.1:0-14564 GCA_035455185.1 Bryobacteraceae bacterium
AGAGCCAAGCGTGGATACTGGGCAACAGCAAATTGACAAACAAATGTTCCGGGTTGAATGAGGACGCAATGAAAGCTGCCATAGTATTCGTAGCCGCCATCTGTACTGCGCAAGTAAGGCCCGCGATGGACCAGAATGGCCAGCAGCTACTGGCGAAAGTACGTGCCACAACGGGTCGTGCGTTGAAATCGCTTCCCAACTACGTATGCCTGGAGACGACCGTCCGCCTCCAAGCGCCGAAGTTGAAGGCGATCGCGAAGGCGAAGGCGCTCGACACCGTCGAGCTGGAGGTGGCGCATGTCGGGGACAAGGAGATGTATTCCTTGCCAGGGCGTAACATGTTCGCGGACGCGCAACTGACCGAGGTACTGCCCTCCGGCCTGGTGGGGACGGGTGCTTACTCGTCACATTTGATCGACGTCCTGTACGGGCCGGGCACGCAGTTTCGTTGGGTGGGCAAAGAGACGCTCGGCGGGCGCGCAGTGCTGCGCTGGGACTTTACGGTGCCGAAGGCCTCCAGCGGCTGGACGCTGGCCGCACGTGAACGTTCGGTGCGCGTTGGCTCGGAGGGTAGCCTCTGGGCCGATGCCGCCACCTTGTCGATTGTGCGTCTGACTTCCCGCGCCACATCCCTGCCGGCGCGCTTTCCTCTGAAATTCGCCACGCGGACTATCGACTATGCCAGCGTGCACATCGGAGCCGGCGATGTATTGCTGCCCAGCGCGGCGGAGGACGTGGTCGAGCACTCGGGCGGGGTGAACATCAACCGCAGCCGATTCGGGCACTGCCGAGAGTTCTCGACCAGCTCGACCGTCACTTTCGCGGAAGCGGGTGCGCCGGCGCCTGCGCCTCGACAACCGGCGGAGCCCGCTCCCGCGGCATCTTCCGCCGCACAACGCGGCCAAGGGCAGCAGATCGCCGCGCTCAACGCCCTTCCGAAGGGCGTGCGGATCTCCCTGGCACTGGACGAGCACCTGCGCTCGGAGAACGCCGTCATCGGTTCGGCCGTGAACGCGCACGTCCGATCGGATGTCCGTCGTAGTGGAGCCGTGCTGATACCCAAGGGGACGCCGGTGCGCGGCGTGCTCCGGGATTTTGTGAAAGTCAGGGACGGCTTCTCGTCCTCCATGTTTACAGCGACGATCGAATTCACTGAGCTTGTGCTTTCCACCGGAGCGATCCCATTTGACGCGTTTTTGAAGAGCGTTGATGTACCCGTCAGGGGCCTGTATTGGCTGATCCCAGGCGAAGAGGGCACTATGAAAGCGGCCTGCTTCAGGGGGCCGGGGAGCGCAGATCCGGGTGACCAATTCGGGAGGGTAAGGCGAAAACCAAAGCCTGGCGTTGCGGTCCTGATCTTCAGTGACCAGCCGGCGTTTGATCTCTCTCCGGGCACGCCTATGACGTGGACCACAGTGGAATCCGAAACGAGATAAGGAAGTGAGTGTTAGCGGACTTGACGTGAGGGTCGTGGATGGTGACACCATCTCGGCGACGAACTGCGTCCGTCAGCCTTTCTGCTCAGCACAGATCGGTCTTGCCAAGGCGGTCGTCATGGTGGGCCGGTTGAACCTGTTCTGGGGCCTGAACTGGACGGCCTAGCCGAGCATCTGATACGCAGACAGACTTCTCCAACTTCGACGTCGTGATTGGTTGCGTGGACACTCGGGCGGCACGGCAGGTGATTGCGACCAAGGTGGAGGGGTGGCTGAGCCGCATCGTATACTGGCTTGATTTCGGTAGTTCCGAAGCCAGCGGGCAGTTCTTTCGCGGCCAGCCGTTGAACGGCCGCAATCGCCGTTCGAAAACCGCCTTTCGGGACCTGATGTAGCACGCGGGAGGAATTGTGGACTTTCTGACATCAGGAATCCCCGGATCCATCACGAACTCGCAGAAAAGGTCCGGGGAAAGAAGAAGTCCCGGTTCAGCCTGTCGGTCGAGAAACGCATCGCCCGGGAGTGAGAAGGGCCCCGGCGGTGATATGATAGCTTCCCATCCGAGCATGGGAGGTGATGCGATGAGGAACCGGGTTTTGCTTTTGGCGTGCCTGCTGGGGACGGTGATCGCCAACGCACAGCGGCACAAGGTAAACATCAACACCGAGACGCCAGAAGGGCAGATACTTCAGCAGATCGGCCAAGAAGAGGACGCTGCGAAGAAGATCGCCTTGATGGAGCAGTTTGCCACGCAGTACCCGAAACACGAGGCGTCCGCATGGGTTTACGAACTGATGGTGCCTGCTTACGCGAAGGCTGGGCAGTTCGACAAGGCGATGGGAGCCGCAGAGAAACTGCTTGCGCTCGATCCGGCGGACGCCCAGGGCGCGCACGAAGCGCTGAAAGCCGCCGAGGCGAAGAAGGACCCAGACGCCGTTAAGAAGTGGGCCGTGTTGACATCGGAAGCGGCCCGCAAGGTGGTCCAGTCCAAGAAGGGCGAGGACGAAGAGGAAGAGGAGTTCAAGCAGAAGATCGACTTCGCGAAGCAAGTGGATGTTTACACCGAATACTCTCTTTATGCGATGGCGCTCCAAACAACCGACCCGGCGAAGAGAGCCGAACTGGCCGAGACTCTGGCGGAGAGAAACCCGAACAGCCAGTACCTGCCGCAGGTGGTGCCTCACCTGTTCTCTGCCTATATCCAGTCCGGGCAGGGGCCGAAGGCGGTCGCTCTCGCCGAAAAGGCGGACGCGAGTGGCCAGGCCAACGAAGAAATGCTGCTCGCGCTGGCGGGCAGCTACCGGAGCGAGAAGAAGCCGCCGGAGAAAGTGCTGGCCTATGCCGAGAAGACGATCCAGGTGGTGAGCGCGGCCCAGAAGCCTCAGGGTGTCAGCGACGCGGATTGGGAGAAGCGGAAGGTCGCGATTACGGGACGCGCCAACTTCATCGCTGGAGCGACGCACTTTGCCCAGAATAAGTTCGCCGATGCCGACAAGGTGCTCCGGGTGGCGCTACCGGGCATCAAGGACGACCAGCAGATGACTGCCGAGGCCCTTTTCTATCTCGGGGTCTCCAACTATAGGCTCGGCGAAAAGGGCGAAACCGAACGGATCAAGGACGCTCTCGCATTCAGCCAGCAGTGCGCCAACATTGCCGGACCGTTCCAGGCGCCAGCGCGCACCAACGTGAAGGCAATCCGCTCCCGCTATCGCGTGCAATGAACATCCTGGTTCCGAATCTCGGCTCGACGTCGCTCAAGTACCAGATCCTCGAAATGCCCGCTGAGCGGGTGCTGTCCCGCGGACGCCTGGAGCGAGTGAAGGACTACCGCGAGGCGGTGGCCCAGGTCCGCACCGGCGACTCTCGTATTGACGCTGTGGCCTTCAAGGCAGTCCACGCGGGCAAGAAATACCGCGGCACGTTCGTAGTTGACGACGAGTTGCTGGCGGCTATGGAGGAATTCCTGCCGGCCGCGCCGGTGCACAACGCGATCTATCTCACCGCAATGCGAGCCTTTCAGTCTGAGATGCCTGGCGTCCCCCTGGTGGCGGCGTTCGAGACGGAATTCCATGCCACCATGCCTGAATCCGCGGCGCGCTACGGTGTGCCGGTCGAATGGCGAGAGAAGTACGGCGTGCGCAAGTACGGTTTTCACGGCGCCTCACATCGGTATGTCGGCGAGCGCGTAGCCGAGTTGCTTGGGCAGCCCCAGCCATCGCTGCGGCTAGTGAGCTGCCACCTCGGGGGGAGTTCTTCGATCTGCGCGATCGACGGCGGTCGCTCGGTGGACACAACGATGGGCTTCTCCCCCCAATCTGGCTTGGAGAATGCGAGCCGGCACGGCGACCTGGATGTCTTCGCGGTGCTCTACATGATGGAGCGGCGCGGCTGGAGCATCGACGAGGTTCGGCGACAACTCGCTAGTGAGGGCGGTTTGGCGGGACTCTCCGGCGTGCCGGGCGGCGACGTCCGCGACCTGGAGCAGGCTGCGGCGGCGGGCAACAAGGACGCCGCGCTGGCGCTCGAGGTCTTCACCTATCAGGTGAAGAAAACTATCGGGGCGTACGCAGCGGCGATGGGAGGACTCGACGCCGTCGCTTTCACGGGTGGGATCGGAGAGAATTCGCCGCGGCTACGGGCGGCGTGTTGCGCCGGGCTGGAATTCCTCGGTATGTGCCTTGACCCCGAGCGCAACGAGAGCGGGTCCGGAGACCGCATGGTGTCTCCGGACGATTCCGCGGTCAAGATTCTAGCGCTGGCTACGAACGAAGAGTTGATCGTCGCGCGACGGGCCTACGGGGTGCTCCAAGCTGCACACTGACCTGGGAAGCAACCCCGCTCAGGCCGGCGTGCCTTCGATGATCGACACCGGGCTCTTCGTCGGGATGACCCGGGTGAGAGCGAAGCCCGCCCCTGCGAACAGCCCCCGAAATTCCTGTTCGGTGCGTTCCTTGCCGCCCGGCAGGAGGAGCATCTCGATGTCCGCCATCTTGGCGAACGACGGCGCACTGTCCGCCGGAACCACCTGTTCGACCACGAGCAGTTTGCCGTTCTTGCGGAGCCCGCGGCGGCAATTGCTCAAGATGCGCGCGGCGCGTTCATCGTCCCAGTCGTGGATGATGTGCTTCATGATGTAGCCGTCGACATCCTCGGGAACGGACGAAAAGAAGTCCCCCGCGACGAAAGACAGCCGACCATCGTACTTCGCCAGCTCTGCCTGTTCCCTGGCGCTCCGAATCACGTGCGGAAGGTCGAACAGAATTCCCTCCAGGTGAACGTGCGCATCGAGCAAGGTCGTGAGGAGCCGGCCGTGCCCGCCGGCCACGTCGACGAGGCGCCGGATTCCCCCGTAATCGTAGGCTTCGGCCACGGCCTTCCCAGCGTTCTTGGAGAGGTCGGTCATCGCGCGGTTGAAGATGCCGGCCTGTTCCCGGTCTCGCTCGAAGTATTCGAAAACCGGCATTCCCAGCGTGTCTTCCGCGGCGGGCTTTCCCGTACGGATGCTGTGGAGAATGTTTCCCCAGGCTTGTACGTGCCACTCCTCACCGAACATGATCGCCAGGTGGCGAAGCGAGGTGGGCGAGTCGGTGCGGAGGCATTCTCCGACCGGCGTCAAAGAGAACCGCTTCCCCTCGTGTTCCACAAAGACGCCGAGCCCAGCCAGAGCACGTAGCGCACGGTAGAGCGCCGAAGGATCGGCGTCAATTTGCTCTGCCAGCTCGGCCGCGCTTTGAGGGGCGTCATTCAGGTGGTCGGCGACACCCAGCTTCGCCATGGCGTAAAGAAGGTGAGTACTGATTTTGCCGCAGACCAGTTGCATCATGGCCATGGCCGGCGGCATTCCGGCGCCCGGATCGGCGCCTGACGTTTGTACAGCGACTGTCCCAGTTGCCATTGAGTTGCATCCCTTCGGGCCGCGCGGATTCGATCCCGGAAACCAGGGCCAACCCCAGGCCGGCCCCGGTCATGCACAGCCCCTCTGAAACCATGATACGCGAAGGAAGGATGGCCGGTCAGCGAGAAGTCGCTCCGCGGGAAGGCGGCAGTGGGCAAACGGAAGCAAGGTGGGAGTCTGGGTTCAAAAGGATGGCTAGATTGTCCGCAGGCCGGAACGGGCTCTCAGTCCGCGGCTTGCGATTTCGCCGCCGGCATCGGCTCGAGCATTTGCTCTTTGCGGTAGATCAGCGTCGAGGTATGGTAACTGGCGGTCTCGAAACCGTGGCCATGGGTGATGGCGTCTGTCGGGCAGGCCTCGACGCAGTATCCACAGAAAATGCAGCGGTTGTAGTCGATGTTGTAGACCTTTGCGTAGCGCTCGCCGCCGCTGATGCGTTCCTCGGCCGTGTTCTCCGCCGCCTCGATGTAAATGCAGTGGGACGGGCACGCGGCGGCGCACAAAAAGCAGGCGACGCACTTCTCCATTCCCTCCTCGTCACGCCGCAGCACGTGGACGCCGCGGTAGCGCTCCTGGAACTTCGGCGGCTCGTCAGGGTAGTTTTCCGTCACGGTAGGAGACATCATCTCCTTGAACGTGACGCTCATCCCTTTGGCGATGGCGCTGGCGGACTGTAACACCTCGTTGATCTTCGAAGGCATCCCTGTTCTTAGATTATCGCAGCTCCCACCGGGAGCCTAGTTCTTGGAGCCTCAACCGGCTTTCCACTCCGGGACGTGCTCCCCGGGAGCGAACGGCGCAACCCCGGCGCGCTCGCCCAAGGCTTCGAGGTCCCGCTTCGAGAACCCGTCCAAAGCCCAGGCGATGGCGCCGTCCGGCTCAATCAGGAACATCGACGGCACGTGCGAGATGCCGAAGGCGTTGCTGGCCGGGTAGCCGGATTCCTCCGCGTCCAAAAGGGCCGGGAGCGAGATGCTGTATTGGCGGAGAAACGTCCGCGTAGCGCGGGCGTCATCCTGAGACACCACATAGATTCGCAGATCGCCCGCCGGATTGCCACGGGCCATCCGGTCCAGAAACGGCAGAGTGTATTGGCAGACAGGGCAGGAGGCCTTGAAGAACGCGAGAACAACCGGCCCGCCGGCAAACAGATCTTCGGACGAACGGTCGTCTCCTTCAAGGTCACGCAGGCGAAATGCCGGCGCCGCGGCCCCCGCCTGCAGCATCTCTCGTGTGTGCCGCCACCCCATGGCCATCAGTCTAACAGCTTGTGCAGTTGCTGAGCCGCCACGAGGAGTGGGTCCCAGACCGGTGCATACGGGGGCGCATAGGCGAGATCGAGATTTTCGAGGTCATCGATGGTCATATGGCTGGTGAGCGCGGAGGCAATGACGTTAACGCGGCCGGCTGCGTCTCTCTCGCCTATGACCGTGCCCCCCAGCAGCCTGTGTGTCCGCCGGTCGGCCACGAGTTCGACCGTGGTCCGAGCGGGCCAGAAATAGGGGGCTCGGTCCCGGGCCTCGATCCGTGCCGAGACCGAATCGAAACCTTCCCGCTTCGCCTCGGCGGCCGACAACCCGGTAGTCGCGACCGCGAGACCGCAGACACGGACAATCGACGTTCCGACCACTCCGGTGAACCGTTCCCGCCCGCCCGCGGCGTTGGCACCTGCGATGCGCCCCATCTTGTTGGCGGTCGTCCCGAGCGGGATGTAAACGGGCCTGCCGGTGATGAGATGAGTCGTCTCGGCGCAATCGCCCGCGGCATAGACGCCAGGCAGGCTGGTTTCCATCCGGTCGCTCACTTCGATGGCGCCGGTACGGCCGAGCTGAATGCCCGCCTCCGCCGCGATCTCGACGTTCGGCACCAGGCCGGCCGACAGCACGACGAGGTCGGCCGGCACATCGCCGGCACGGCCGGACTCGATTCCGGAGATGCGCATATTCAGCCTCAGGTCGATCCGGGATCGCTCGAGGTGGCGGCGCAGCGTCTCGGTCAGCTCACGATCGGCGCGGTTTAGGACGAACTCCGAGGACTCGATCAGCGTGACCGCGAGGCCCTGTGTGCGAAGGGCCTCCGCGACCTCGATGCCGATGTAGCCCGCTCCGATGACGGCCGCGCGTCGCGGGCGTTCGTTCCGAATGAACTCGCGGAGTCGGACGGCGTCCGTGAGCGTGTGCAGGGTGAAGACGTGCGGAAGATGTGCGCCTTCGATGCCGGCGCGTTTCGGGCGCGCTCCGGTGGCGATCACGAGGTGATCGTAACGCACGCGCTCGCCGCCGGCGAGCGAGAGCTCACGCCGGGGATGGTGAATGGATGCGACCTCCGCTCCGGTTCGTACTTCGATGTTCCGCTCCCGGCGAAAGTGCTCGGGCGTATATACGATCAGATCGCGCATCGAATCAACGCGACCCTCGATGTAATAGGGCAGGCCGCAGGCGGCGTAGGAGATCGTCGGACTTTTTTCCAGCACCAGGATTTCGAGCGAACGATCGAGCCTCCGGGCGCGTGACGCCGCGCTCAGTCCGGCTGCAACGCCGCCGATGACTACAAGCCGCATCAGTTATCCTGCTGTTGCTGAACGAAGGAGAGGATGTCGAAGCGCCGGATTTCACGATCTGGAAAGAAGCTGTTGACGGCCGCCTGCTCGTCGTCGAAGATCTCGAACACGGTTGACAGCTTCGTAAGCACGAGCAGCTCAATCTGACGGCGATTCAGGTTGAGGAGGGCGAGCTTTCCACCGGCCTTCCGCAGGCTGGTGAAACAGACGACCATTGCTCCGAGGCCGGTACTGTCAATGTAATCGACGCCGGCGAGATTGAGAACCACGTTGTGCCGCTCGTCGGCGAGCAACTGCCGGAGCTTGTCGCGCAATGCCGAGGCAGGATCACCCACCACCAGGCCGCCCTTGACGTCCAGGACGACAACACCCTCTTTTTCCCGCTGCTCAATCTCCAGGCGCATAGCAGGACTCTATTGTAATACCGGAAGTCCGCTCATGCGGGATGTACATTCAGCGGGGTGGAATCGACGGCCCGTGCAGCGGCCAGCGGCAGCGTCACGATGAAACGGGTACCCTTTCCCACGGTACTGGCCACACGGATGGAACCGGCGTGCGCCTTGACGATCCACGAGACGAAGCTCAAACCAAGGCCCAATCCTTTTTCGGGCCCACCCTCGATCCCGGGTACTCGATACAGACGGTCAAAGACGTGCGGCAGGTATTCCGCGGGGATACCGCAGCCTGTGTCCTCCACGACGAGCTCAAGCTTGTCGCGGTCCGCGGACAGCCGGACTCGCACTTCGCCCCCAGGAGGAGTGAACTTGACCGCATTAGCGAGAAGATTCGTGACGAGCCGTTCGAACTGAACGCGATCGAGCTCCGCTACGCAGTGCGGTGGCGTCTCCAGGGAGAGCTGCACGCGGGACTCATCCGCCGGAATCTGGAACTGACCCGTAATGTCCTTAAGGATCGGTACGACATCCATCGCTTCCTTATGAAGGGTGAGCTGGCCGGACTCCGCCTGGGACAGAGAGAGCATCGCATGGACGAAGCGAGTCAGCCGTTCCACTTCCTCCAACGCTTCCATGATGGCCTCCCGGTACTGCTCCACCGTTCGCGCGGTGTACAGGGCCACCTCGAGCTGGCCGCGCACGGCGGTGATCGGCGTGCGTAGTTCATGCGACACGTCGGCCGTGAACTGACGCATATGCCGGAACGATTTCTCCAACCGTTCGATCATCTGGTTGAGCGTATTGATGAGGCGATCGAGTTCATCGCCCGTTCCGCTGGCCGGGATGCGGAGGCTGAGATTTGTGCCCGTGATCCTCTGTGTAGCCTCCACGAGGTTATTGATCGGGCGCAGGGCGCGTCCGGCCCAATACCAACCGAACAGACTGCCACCGCACACAAAAAGCGGCAGAACAGCCATGTAGATCCAGAGAAATCGTGCGCGAACCGGCTGGGTTACGTCGAAGGACCTTCCGATCGCAACATAGTACGGCCTGTTCCTTTGGGCGTCAACCAGCACACCCCAACGCAGCAGATACATCACGTGGGCTGGATCCGGGCGGTAGCGCCACCCCGACTCCCTTGATTGAATCGCGGCCCGAATTTCGGCGGGGGATTCCACGCCGATAACGCGATACCCGGGCGAGACCTCCAGGATTTGGCCCTGCGAATCGGCGAGAAAGAACACGCGCCGGAGGCGCTCGACCGCGGCTACTTCGTTCGGGTCGTTCTGGTTGAAGACCCAGACCGGCCCGCTGCCCCTGATTCGGAGGTACCCCACCAGCGCCAGCCATTGTTCGTCCAGTAGTTGGCGCACCTGGCTGTCCTGGATACGGCCGAGAAGGTGGTAGAACGCCGCGCCGAGCGCTCCGAACAGCAAGGTGAAGAAAAGCAGATAGTTCGCCGTGAGCCGGAACCGGAGTCGGCGAGTAATGCGTACACGTGGCTCGCCGTCAGACATCCGTTCGGGAGGGCTCGGGGGACGCCACCGCCGGCTTCTCCGCCGCGTCAACCATATAGCCAACGCCGCGGACTGTGTGAATCAACTTTTGCGGGCGCCCTTCATCAATCTTGCTTCGGAGGTGGCGGATATAGACGTCCACGATGTTCGTCAATCCGTCGTAGTCCATTTCCCAAACGTGTTCGACGATCATCGTGCGGCTTAGCGGTCGGCCCTTGTTTCGCATCAGGTATTCCAGGATGCTGAACTCCTTCGGCGCCAGGTCAATCACCTCGTCGCCGCGGGCGACTTTTCGACGAATGCAGTCCAACGAAAGGTCGCCCACTTGAAGCCGTTCCGCGAGCGGTTGGCCGCGGCGAAGCAACGCCCGGACGCGTGCCTGCAGTTCCACAAACGCGAAGGGTTTGACGAGATAGTCGTCCGCGCCGAGTTCGAGCCCCTGGACGCGGTCGTCCAGAGTGCCGCGGGCGCTCAGGATCAACACCGGCGGAGAGACCTTCCGATTTCGAACCTTTTGCAGGACCGTCAGCCCGTCAATGTCGGGCAACATAAGGTCCAGGATGATTAGATCGTAGTCGATGTCGTGAATTCGAGCGAGGGCAGCCGTCCCGTTTTCGGCAACCTCCACGGTGTATCCACTGCCTTCCAAGCCTCGCGCAATGAAGTCCGCGATCCGTCTTTCGTCCTCAATGACCAGAATTCGCATCTTGGGTAAGAGATTATCAGGTCTTGAGGATGATCGGTAGGGGGAGGGGATCCGGGACCCGCCGGCTAGTCGCCGGAGGCCCGGCCCGGAATGAAGTACGGATAGTAGTACGAAAGCCGCAAGCCCCGGAGGTTGTTCCAGTTCGTTCTGAGAACGGAGAGGCCCAACATGAGCAGGATGACTCCGACAGCCGCGGCCGCCACCTGTCCCGACGTCAGGCTTTCCTTCCAGAACCAGAGCCACCGGCCGTAGACGAGCTCCGTGTGCACCCAATAGACGAGAAGCGACGTGATCCCAAACTGACGCACCCAACTCCATCCCGGCGCGGCGCCGTATTGCGTCCACAGATACGCTCCTGCCAGCATGAGCAGAATCACGCCAAGCTTGATCAGGATCAGGGTCGGGCTGTTCAGCCAGAATTCAGATGCCGGGTACAGCGAATACGGCAGATTTGCCGCGTACTGTGCGCCGAGGATAAGACCGAAACCCACGACGGCACTCCATTGCATGAAGCGGTCCATCAGGTCCTTCCGCATGATGCGGAGGATACTGCCGGCGCTCATACCGAAGGCGACGAATGAAGCCCAGGGGAAGAAGGCGAAGAACTGGGTGTCGGGGACGAAGTAGGCTCTTAGAACCGAAGGCACGCTCGACCAACTGAAATGGGATATCCAAGGAGCCGCAACTGCGATGAGCACGCCCGTAGCCGCGCAAACCCGAACTCGTTGTTCAGTGCGGAACATCGCCAGGAGCGACAACACCGCGATGGAGAGGCCCATGCAGTTGAGGATGTCTACGCGGAACAAGTCGGTCCACGGGCTGGCCGGCAGCGCGAAGGCCCAGAGCTGGAGCCGGAAAAGGAACGCAATTCCAAACAGGTAGCCGGCGCGACGCAACGCCGCGATGATACGGGCGCCTCCGGGGAGGCCCTGGCGCTCACGGCTCTCCATCAGAAAAGCGAGCGTAACACCGGTAAGGAACAGGAAGATTGCCGGAGGCATGCCGCCCACGAACTGCGAAAGAACGTATGGGGAGTCCTGTCTCAGATCAGGGTGAGTGAACGAATGAAACACATGACCTTGCAGCATGATCAGCGCCGCAAGACCGCGGGTCCAGTCCAAATATGCGAGTCGGGAGGATGATTTGGAAGCAGATGCCATACTCAGGGAATAACGGCCTACTTGTTGTTATTATACCTACTTTTGCGGGAACTCACGCTTGACGCCGGAAGGCAACTTCAGTGTCACCGCCTGCTCGGAGACCCCCGGGTTAAATTTCAAGTCGACATATGTAATGAGCGTGTAGTCCCCTGACGGCCGGTAGAACTTCTGTTGCACCGGGTATCCGCCGGCCGCCACCCACAATTCAACCTTGTCTAAATGTTCGCGTGCTGATGCCGCTCTTGGCTTGAGTTCAAGGCGGGTGACCGCCTCACCGGAGACCTTTTCCTCGCCGGTCATCCGAACCAGGTAATTGTTCTGAAGCTCCTGGCCCGAAGTTCCGAACCCCAACAGCAGGAACTGGTCCACCAATTCCCGATACTTTCCGAGGTCGTAGATCTGAACGGTTTGGATCTTCGGGTAGTAGATTTGCGCTTTCCGGTCGGCGAAAACCGCCGTTCGGGTATCCGGCGCGTCGAAGTCGATCCGCATCTGGGCGCCACGCTTACCAACCTTCCTCATCTGGATCTTGCCGGTCTCCTCGGTGGTGTCGTTGATTACGGCGGTGTGGTCCTGCCGCTTGAGACGGGCGCACAGGTCGCGGAATGAGGATGCGGATTTGTCCATGGAGGCCAGGACGTCCTCCAATTCCGACGCTGACAGTTTCGATGCAGGACCCCAGCAGCACAGGCTTAGTATCAAGAGGAGAAGAGGCATTCGCGGTTTCAGGGTAGTCGCTTTCGTCAGGGTCTCACGGTCGCCATGTAGCCCTTGATCTCGGACTCGGCGTCGAAGATGGGATCGAGTCGCGCAAAACGCAACTGTTTTCCGAATCGCTTCCGCACCAGTTCGGCGGCGGCGTCTTTCTTGCCGGCGTCGGGGACCTGAGCGAGAAGCTCGGGCGCAAGCCAGACGACGTCGGTTCCGTCGTGGGCTTGCAGTATCACGATGCTGGAAGGGCGTGGCTGGTCGCGAAACCAGACTTTTGGAGTCAGGAAGATGAAGGCCAGGATGAGCCCGACCATCACGTCGTACTGCCAGCCGGCCCTCGGGTAATCCCACAGGATAAACCGCTTCAGGCCGGACCAGAAGCTAACAACCATATCCACCATCAGTTTAGCACGCAGCCGAAGAAGTGCTACTATCCGCTACCGAGTCACACGGATGAACGGCAGTCCAGCAGGCCCACAAGGTCGCTGAAGACACCGTAGGCGGTCTGGGCGACGGACGGGGAAATCGAAACCGTCCCGATTGTACCCATGAGGTCGGTGTGCAGCAGGAGCAAGTTTGAGGTGCCACGCACGGAAGCGAGGATATCAGTCTCTTCAACAACCTCGGCGCGGACGCGCAGGTGTATGCCGTCGCCTGTTCGGCGCGCACGGCTGACTAGGCAGGCGGTTTTTCGCCTGGCGGCGAGTTCAGCCATTCGCTCGGGTGTCAGGCGGCCGATCCCCTTTGTATCCACCTGCTGCGGAGTGACCATTGCGTCCATCAGCACGTTCGCCAGCGCCGCTGTTTTGGCGGCGGAATCCCAGCCATCGATGTCAAAGCTGGCATCGGCCTCGGTGATGCCAAGCCGGCGGGCTTCCTCGATTCCCTCTTGCATGCTCTTCCCGTCGCGCATCGCTTCGATCGCGATCTTTGTGGTCGAATTCAGGACGCCGGTGAAACCTAGTACCCTCACGCCGGGCAGCGTGTGCCGGACGAGGTTGAACACGGGCGCTCCGTCCATCACGGTGGACTCGAAGCGAAAGCAGACGCCCGCGCCCCGCGCCTCGTCGCGAAGCAATGCGTAGGCGTGGGCGATCGGACCCTTGTTCGCGGTTACAACGTGCATCCGCCGGGCAAAAGCCGCGCGTACGTGGGAGATGGCAGGCTCGCCTGTCGCCGGGTTGAGGGGCGTCAGCTCGACCATTACCTCGGCGTCCGCCAGGTCGAGGAATTCGTCCACGGAAGCCGCCGGCGGGCCGAACACCGGATCTGTGAAAGAGTTGTCGTCTCGGTACGCCGTACCATGGCGGGCAGTATGAATGGCGACAATGCGAAACGGGAAAGACGGGCGCTGCCGCTCGATGAGCGACCCGAGCGCCCGTCCGACATTGCCAAAACCGATGACCGCGAGTCTCAAAACTCCATTTTCTCGATCAGGGAATTGAGTTCCGATTCTAGCGCAGCTTTCTTCTTCCGTAATTCGAAGCTTTGGTCGCGAAGGCCGGCGAGCTTGATTTCGTTTGCTGCGAGCTGGCGTGCATATTCCTGAACCTGCTCTTGCTGTCCGGTGACCTGGCGCAGGCTGTTGATGTTCTGACGCAGGCGCTCCTGATCGCGGCTGAGATCGTTCGTCTGCTGTTCGGCGGCTTGGATGGACTGGTCGACTTCCGCAATCAGCCGCTTCTGCTGGAGGATTCTCTCGAGTTGCTTGCGCGCGCCTTCGTTCAACTCCTTGTTTTGAACATAGCTGGCCAGTACATCGGGTGTCAGATTGACGATCGCGAGCACGTTTTCGAAAACTCGTTCTTCGACTACCGGAAACTTCTCGTTGGCGCCGGGAGCAAGCTTCACCTCGAACCGGTAGGCGGTGGCCGTAGTTTCCGCCGGCTTGGCGTTGATCAGCTTGTACTCCGGCCGGACGGGATGCTCGACGATGAGCGTCTTCGGTTTCTGGTCTACATTCCGGATGGTATAGGTGCGAGTCTCCTGGACGGCGTGGCGGGAGGTAAGCACACCCCGGCGGAAATGGACTTCGCGCAGAATCTGCCGCCCGGAGTCGAACTGGGTGGTAATGCGTGTTCCCAGGTCGACGCCATAACTGATGAGCCGCCTGTCCGAGGCCTTCAGCGTTTCCATGAGCGCCTCGCCGCCGTACGCGGCCGAATCGAAGACGGTCACCGGACC
>DATIFQ010000315.1:0-2760 GCA_035455185.1 Bryobacteraceae bacterium
ATATCGAGCGCATGGAGGTGCTGCGCGAGATGGTCCGCGGCGCAATGCTGTGCAGCGATGCGACGCTTCACCAGAGCGAAGATGGATGGCTGGTGGACGGCGACCCGTCCAAAGCCATCACATATTGCGCAGTATCACGGGCTGGAGATTACGGTCCATTACCGTCACCACCCGCTTTCTCGCAGTAAGCTTGTAATCGCGTACGCAGTGCGCAGCGGTGTCGGTCTGTTTTTCGTGGTGCAAAGGCCGAACAGCCGGGTTCTTGCCATACCGTCTTGGATGACCGAACCGTGGGCGGGTGACTTACGGGTATGCGACCTGCCTTGTCTCTCGCACGGCGCCCTTCAGGACCTGCGGCGGCTGCTTGATGATGTTCTATCGTCTCCACCAGTCCGACCGGAAGGAGGAGACGACCGTGGCCGCGATCCCAACCAATCAACTCAAGCTGTTCGAGCCTGTGACAGCCCTTCCGATGCGACCGCCTCCGCTGATGGACGAGCTGATCGCAGCGGTGGGGCCGCTACTTCAGACCCTTCTGAAAGAGATCGCGGCCGCCGAAGCGGGGACGGTTTCCGCCACCGTAACGGATGAGCCGTCGCCATGAGCAAGATCGCCGCCGACCACCTGTCGCGAACGGCCTATGTCTACGTGCGGCAGTCAACGCTGACCCAAGTCCAGAACAATCTGGAAAGCCAGCGCCGTCAATATGCGCTGGCCACACGAGCCAGGCAGCTCGGCTGGGAGCGGGTCGTCGTCATCGACGAAGACCTTGGTCATTCGGGAGGGGGGGCCGCACGGGCAGGCTTCGACAAGCTGCTGGAAGCGGTCACGCGCGAGGAGGTTGGCGCGGTGCTGTCGATCGAGGCCTCGCGGTTGGCGCGTAATGGACGCGACTGGCATGCGCTCCTGGACTTCTGCATCGTTGTGGGGACGTTGATCATCGACGAGGACGGCATCTACGATCCGCGGTTGGCGAATGACCGCCTGCTCCTGGGCATGAAGGGCACCTTCAGCGAGATGGAACTCGCTACGTTCCGCCAGCGCTCGCTGCAGGCGCGACAACAGAAGGCGGAGCGCGGCGAGTTCTACACCCTGATACCGGTCGGCTACGTGCTCACCGCCGGTAACCGCCTGGAAATCGATCCCGATACGCGTGTGCGGGAGGCGATCCGCCTGGTCTTCACCAAGTTCCGCGAACTCGGCAGCGCCCGCCAGGTCATTCTGTGGATGCGCCAGGAGGGCATCGAACTTCCCACCCGCCAAGCGGGCGATTCAAACGGCGACATCCGTTGGCGACTGGCGGGGGCTGGTCTTCGGCGGTTCTTGACCAACCCGATCTACGCCGGCGCTTACGTCTGGGGACGCACACGCACGGTGGTTCGGCTGCAAGGTGGCAGGCGTGTCGTCAGGAAGCAGCGTGTTCGGCCGACGGGTTGGCAGGTTTTGATTACCGGCCACCATCCGGGTTACATCGACTGGGATGAATACCTGCACAACCAACAAGTCCTGGCGGAGAACAACAACATGCGTGGTGAAATAGTTCGCGGCGCGGTACGGTCCGGATCAGCTTTGCTGGCCGGCTTGCTGCGCTGTGGGCACTGCGGGCGCCGCCTCGGGATAGGCACGAGCGGGAAGGGAAAGAACGGCGGGGTCCTGTTCCGCTATAAGTGCCGAGCCAGCGCCGAGGATCCGACGGTGACGGGGCTTGGGTGCATCGGCTTCGGTAGCCTGCAGATCGATCGTGCCGTCTCGGCGGAGTTGCTTCGTGTCGTTGCTCCAGCGGGACTTGCCGCAGCCCTTGCGGCAATCGAAGAGAAACGGGACCGCAACGCGGACAAGCGACGGCACATGGAAATGGCGCTGCAGCAGGCCCGCTACGAGACCACACTGGCACGCCGGCAATACGATGCGGTTGACCCAGACAACCGGCTGGTGGCCTCCGAACTCGAGCGCCGATGGAACGAGCGGCTGGCGGCGGCGCAACAACTGGAGGATCAGCTGACGGCGCTGGCCAGCGATGCGCCGCACATCGTGAGTGCCGCTGAGCGGGCTCGTCTGCTGGCTCTTGGTCAGGATCTTCCCGCAGCCTGGAACCATCCGGCGGCATCGGACGAGATCAAGAAGCGAATCTTGCGAGCGGTGATCGAAGAGATCGTCGTCCAGGCCGAGAACAACAAGCTGAAGTGCATGATCCATTGGAAGGGGGGCGAACACACGGCGATCGATGTGAGGAGATTCTCCAGCGGGCGGACACGCTGGCAGACCGATGAGAACACGACACAGCTCATCACCGCGCTTGCCCGTGTCCTTCCCGACAAGTCCATTGCTGCCTTTCTTAATCGTAGGGGGCGGCGCACGGCCAAAGGGCACACGTGGACCGGCCATCGGGTCAATACATTCCGCAATCAGCGTGGCATTGCCGTCTATCGCCCCGGCGAGCGAGCCGAGCGTGGGGAAATGACGGCCGAAGAAGCTGCAGCCGAACTCGGTGTCACCAGGATGACGCTCAGCCGTCTCATTCGCGCCAAGCTGCTCCCGGCCCGTCAGGTTTGCCCAGGAGCACCTTACGTCATCCGGCGCGCCGACCTGGACGGGCCGAGGGTTCGTAGGGCATCGGCCAGATCCCCGGTAACAGCAGATCCGCGTCAGGAGACCCTTGATTTTCAATCATGAAAGGAGATGCGCATCATGTCGGCCAGCTGTCGCATCTGCCGACGCATTGTCGCTTTCTCGCGTTCATGCCGCAGTGGATTTTCTGCA
>DATIFQ010000316.1:0-5856 GCA_035455185.1 Bryobacteraceae bacterium
CGCGGACGAAGAGTTGCATCGTCATGCGCTCGAGAACATCGAGCAGGCCGACGCCCTCCTCTTCGGCCGGGTGACTTACGAAATGATGGAGGCAGCGTGGCGGTCGCCGCGGACCGGAGCGATGCCTGATTGGACGGAGCCTTTCGCCCGGACGATCGACGCGGCCAGGAAGTATGTGGTGTCGAGCACCCTGGACCGGGTCGATTGGAACGCGGAGCTCGTGCGCGGGGATCTGGGGAAGGCCGTTCAGCAGCTCAAGCGGGAGTCGGGTAAGGGACTGTTCGTGGGAGGCGTGAAGCTTCCGCTGGCGCTGGCGGAGATGGGACTGATCGACGAGTACGAGCTCGTGGTGCACCCCAGGATAGCCGGCCATGGGCCGACGTTGTTCGCCGGGCTATCGAAGCATGTCGACTTGAAGCTCGTGAACCGGCTGGATTTCGGCTCGGGGGCGGTGGCGATGCGGTATGAGCCGAGAGGGTAGCCATCCGTCGAAGCGCTGCGCCAGACAGTCTGGCGGGTCAAGGTCAGGAACGAGGCAGGACTCTTGTTGACGAGAATTTCGACGGCGCGGATATTGACGCGTGCTCGTGGCTGTCGGCAGGCGGCCTAACGAGCGCGTGCTGCGGGGTCGCTCATCGCCTTCCGCTTTTCGCTCGCCGCTGGCGCGCCGCTAGGCGGCCCGAACGTACAGACAGGAGACGACGATGAAAAACGAGCACGCGGCGCCTGAGACGAGAGGCGTTACGGTGAAGCTCCTAGCATCCCTTGACCTTGGCCCTGAACTCGAAGGCATGGCAGGGCGCCAACTTCGAATGCGAATGGTGACTATCGAACCTGGAGGGATCTTCGGACCGATTCACGACCATAAAGACAGGTCGGGCATGGTCTACATACTGCAAGGAACGATCACTGATCATCGAGATGGAGTGGCTAAGGAGTATGGGCCGGGAGTGGGCTGGCCCGAGGATACGAATACCACGCACTGGCTTGAGAATAGAGGAACGACGGCGGCGGTGGAGATTTCATTCGATATAGTCAGGCAACAGTGAAGCTCAGGCCCGCCATTCGCCCCAGTCGCCGCCTAACATGCGCGTGCAGCGGACTCCCTCACCGCCCTCGGCGCTTTCCCGCCGCTGACGCGCCACCCGTTATACGCTCTTGTCGGCGAAGGGAGGATTTCAAATGAAGGCTCGGTTCACGTCTGGTGTGATCGCGTCGTTGCTTGTCGCGACGTTCGCGTAGGCTGCGACGAACCTCAACTCTTCCAGGAGCAATATCTACCGATTGACCTATCCGAGCGATCTCGTGAGCCGAAATCAAGCGAAGGCGGTTCTGACAGAACTGGACAAGATAGGTCCGGCAGATGAAGGGAAGCTGAAGCAGTGGCTGCCGGCCAACTTCAAGCGCTTTGGCATCGCGGGCGAGCGGGTCAGGAAGCTGGTCGTCTTGCCCCACAGCAAGGAACTAAAGGAAATCGCGATTATCCTCTTGACAAAGCCGGAAGACGAGGCGGCAGCGATTGCGGTCACGATCAAGTCCAGTAAATCCAACAGCTCAGAATGAGATCTCGACGCGGCAACATCGGTCGGTGCCGAACCGGCGGCTAACCTGGCGTTGCAGCGGACTCGCCGCCGTCGCTTTCGCTCGGGCCGCTCGCTGCGCTCGTTCGGCCCGCCGCGCTCGTTCGGCTCGCCGCTGAACGCCCGGCCGTTGGGCGCTTTACGTCTCGGAAACTGTGAGAGCCGACCTAGTACAGATCGGAAACTCGGTTAGCGCCAGGGAGACAAAATGCCGTTCTACTTGTCGAAGTTCAGCTACACGCCCGAGACCTGGGCCAGACTGATCGGCCACCCTGAGGACCGCCGAGACGCTGCCCGAGCTTACATCGCCTCGGTCGGTGGGAAGCTCCATGGGTTCTGGTACGCCTTCGGAGCACGCGACGGTTACACCTTGTGGGAGGCCCCAGACAACGTGTCTATGGCCGCGGTCGCGCTGGCCATTGGCGCAGGCGGCGCCCTCAGTGAGCTCGAAACAACAGTTCTCCTGACGGTCGAGGAAACGATGGATGCCCTGCGCAAGGCTGGACAAGTCCGGTACCGACCCCCCGGCACGTAGCGGATCCCGCGTGAAGAATCCAAGCGCGGCGCCTAACATGGCGTTGCAGCGGACTCGCCGCCGTCGCTTTCGCTCGCGCCGCCCGCTCCGCTCTCTCGGGCCGCCGCTCGACACCCAACCGTTAGGCCGCCAGGGCACAAGGAAGCGGCCGTGAGCACCATAGCGGCCGCTCGGTTCGGCTCGGTCTTCTCGGCCGGGCTGGTCGCCGGCGTCCTCTTGGGGGATCGCATGGGAGCGAGCTTTGCCCGCCCCGCGCTCTCGGCCTCGAGCTTCGTGACTTTTCAACAGATCTTGCACAGACACTTCGTGTGGATGATGCCGATCCTGTTGGGGATTGCGATTCTGTCTATGGCGACCTGGTTGATGCTGGCCCATGCTCGCCCCGGAAGCGCGGAGTTCACCTTCGTGGGGCTGGCTGAACTCGCGTTCATCTCTATCGTTGTCCTCACCCGAGCGATCAATGTTCCAATCAACGTTCAGCTCATGACGTGGGATGCGTCCTCACCGCCCTCGGGAGTCATGAACACTTGGGTCCGGTGGGAGCAGGCGCACACGGCGCGCACGGTCATAGCGGTCCTGGGGTTTGCGCTGCTACTCTTGGCGTTCGGAACTTCGAGGAGCCAGCAGGCGGCCTGACATGGCGTTGCCGCGGACTCGCCGCCCTCGGTATCGCTCGGGCCGCTCGCTCGGTTCGCCGCTGAACGCCCGACTGCTCGGCCCGGTCCCATGGACGGGCACGGAATCAATGGTGCGAGACGAACCCGGCGTAGCAGCCGATGAGCTCCTCGCTGTCGCTCGGACTTCACAGCCGCCGGGCAAGTATCGTTGCAGGCCCGGAACGCCCATCACGACTTGCGGTCGAGGTAGTCTGAACCTCTCATGAGACGGATTCTCGAGCCTCCCGATCCGAATTTCCGAGCGCGCGTCAAGACCAGCTTTTCACTTCAGGGATTCATGGCAACGCTCGGCGCTTCATTAGAGCTCATTGAACCGGGCGAGGTGCACATCGAGCTGCCGTTCTCGACGCACCTGTCGCAGCAACACGGCTACTTGCATGCCGGAGCGATAGCGGCAATTGCCGACAGTGCAAATGGATATGCCGCGCTCACCTTAGCGCCTGCCGGTGCCGAAGTATTGGCGGTGGAATTCAAGATCAACCTCATGGTCCCGGCGTCGGCGCCCCGATTTCTCGCCCGCGGAAGAGTTCTCAGGCCGGGTCGTCGGCTTTCGACTTGCATTGCGGAAGTCGTCCCGATAGATGGTCCTGATCACGAGGCCATTGCCACCATGCTCTCGACGATCAGCATCAGACCGGGTGATCCGCCGGGGCCTGCCTAAGGCGGCGTTACAGCGGACTCGCCGCCCTCGCTGCGCTCGAGCCAACGGTTCGGACCCTCGCCGCTGAACACTCGACCGACAGATCGTGAGGAGGAGGTATCAGAATGCTGGTTCGCGCACTGATCGTGGGGATAGTTGGAGGCGCCCTGACGACGCTGATTGCATGGTCTCCGGTCATTCCGGACCCTCTGGTTTTCTACTCTGTCACTCTGGCTGTGATTGGCGCCATCTACCTGGGTTTCGCATTTTCGGACGGCCGACCTTCAATCGTGGTTCTCGAGCTGCTCGTAGCCGGAGTATTCATCGCTCTTGCGCTGCTGGGTCTCTGGTCCGCTCCGACATTCATTGCGGTCGGGCTGGTCCTGCACGGCGTCTGGGATCTCGCGCATCGACCCCGTGGAGTGACGACGAAGCTTCCATCCTGGTACCCGTCGTTCTGCGCGGCCTACGACTTCGTCTTCGCAGCCGCGTTTCTTCTCCTGGCGCACCGGTTCGCAGGCCGCGCGCCCTAAGGTGGCGTCGCAATCGGAATCCCGAGGCGAGGCGCCGTTCGCCGATTGACGCTATAGAGTTGGGCCCGTCGGTGGTTCGATGAAAAGGCGTTCCTCGTGCACCTGTCGCCCCAGGGACTCGAAAGCTGTCCGTGCTCTCGCGTTCGGCACGCTGGCTCTGGGCGCGCTGGCCGCAGGGGCGCTGGCGGTCGGTGCACTGGCCATCGGCGCGATCTCGATTGGCCGCCTGGCAATCGGCCGCTCCCGAATACGGCGCGTGGACATCGACGCGCTCGTCGTTCGAGAGCTCCGCGTCACCGAAAACCTGCAGCTTCCACCGACGCCGCGCTCCGAGAGCAATCCAAGTTCGCCTCCCGGCTCGCCGCCGAACGCCCGGCCGTCGGATGTCTCGCGCGCGCCCTGATGGGGATGCCCGGCCCGTGGCAGCCCCGGGCGCTGGCCGTGCTCACAAGGGAGAGCCATACGCTCAGTTTTCGGCCAGCGGCGGCGCGGGGTGGTCCCTCTGGCAGATGCGCTCGTTCGCCTTGACCTGATTGGCCGCAGGTAATACGCTGCGCTTCCCTCGGGCAGCCTCGAAGCAGCCAATGCCGGTTGCTTACTCTTCCGATGGAAAGGATCCCAATATGAGAAACAGGCTCTCCCTTCTCATCGTCACGCTTCTGGCTGTAACGGGTCTCTGCAGCGCACAGACCGGCGCGATCTCTAAGACAAAGGCCAAAGACCAGGTGCTCGTCGATAGCTCCCGCACGACATGGGAGGCCTACAAGAGCAGGAACATCTCGGCAATGAAGGCGGTCACCGCCCCGGAGTACGTGTCCTTTACTCAGGCCGGCCCGTCCAATCTTCAACAGGATATCGATACGATCCAAAAGCTCACCATCGAGTCTTATTCGCTCGACGATCCGAAGGTCACCTGGCTGACAAAGGATGTGGCCATTCTCCGCTACAAGTGCGACCTCAAAGGATCTTTCGACGGGAAACTGTTCAAGCCGGTTTACGCCACCGAAGTGTGGGTCAACCGTGGAGGCAAGTGGCAGATCGTCTCCTATCAAGAGACCCCGGTGAGCTGATGCCTCGCTCTCGAGGAGCGATTTAGCAACCGCGTGAAGCGGAGGCGGCGCGCGTGATTCCGTGGGCCAACCTGCGGCGGAGGGCCGTCGCGTGACGCTGCAACGGGGTGTCAAGAGGAGCATCCGTGTCCGAGCCGACTCTCGATAGCCTGCGGGAGCGCATCCGGCTGCTCGACCAGGACCTCGTGGCGCGCGTGGCGGAGCGCGTCGGTCTCGCGAGGCAGATCGGAGAGATCAAGCGCCGGCAGAAACTCTCGACGGCGGATTACGCGCAGGAGAGAGCGGTTCTGGAGCGCGCGCGAACCGCCGCTCGAGAGCACGGCCTCGATCCGAGGGTGGCGGAAGACCTCTTCGCGAGGCTCATCCGAGCGTCGGTCATCGCACAGGACGAGGACAGCCTGCGTTTTGCGGGCCTGGGCGTCGGTAAGCGCGCCGTCATCGTCGGCGGCGCCGGCCGCATGGGCCGCTGGCTCGGCCGCTTCCTGTCTGCCCAGGGCTATGAAACCGGCGTCCTCGACCCGGCTGCCGCGCCGGAAGCGGACGCGTGGGGCCGCCGGGAGTTTGCGTCGGCGGACCTCGTCGTCTGCTCGACACCTCCGGCGACCGTCGTCGAACTGTACGCGGCCTGGTCCAGAAAGCCGCCGTCCGGAGTGGTCGTCGACATCGCCAGCATCAAGACTCCGCTGATCGAGCCGATCCGGGCCCTCCAGCGCTCCGGCTGCCGCGTCGCCTCCATCCATCCCATGTTCGGCCCTTCCACCGTCCTCCTGCGCGAAGCCGACATCGTCATCTGCGACACCGATGACCCCGAAGCGACCGCC
>DATIFQ010000317.1:0-13937 GCA_035455185.1 Bryobacteraceae bacterium
CGCGCGTATCTGGTCAGCCAGAACGTGCCGTCCGAAGCCATCATCGTGGAGCCTGAAGGAGAGACCACCGTTCACAGCACTGCCGCTGCTGCAGAGATTATGCGCCGGATGGGACTGACCAGTTGCATCGTCGTGAGTGACGGATACCACATCTTCCGAGCCAAGAAGATGCTGGAATTCCGCGGACTGACCGTCCACGGTTCGCCCCGGCCGTCTCCCGCGCGAAGCGAGCTTTCGCAGTGGTGGCTCTACTTCCGCCAGGCGGTCGGCTACGCGCTCTGGTCGGCAGGAATCCGGATCTGACACAGCGCTTTAGGAACCGCAACCGTGAGTGAGCGGCGGGCTGCAGCGGGGATGCTCGTCTTACGCATTACAGCTTCAGAAGCGTGCGGAGGCGCTTCGTCTGGACACGGCTCACCGGGATCTCCGTACCCTTCTTGTCTTCCATGCGGAGCTGGTAGCTCGACTTGAACCAGGGGATCACTTCCTTGATCCGATTGATGTTTACAAGATAGGACCGGTGGACACGCCAGAACACGTCCGGGTCGAGGTTGGACTGAAGCTCTTCAATCGTCCGGTAGTTGGATTGGCCCTCGATCGTCGTGGTCACCATCGTGATCAAGCCGTTGTCGATCGTGGCGTAAATCACATCGTTCGCATCGACGATCAGGTTCCGGTTTCCGCTCCGAACCAGCAACTTAGTCCGCTGCGGTGACGGCCGCTGGACCGCCGGTACCTCGGCCGACGCCGGTTTCTGCCTGTCCTGAATCAGCCGCCTGACGCGGTCGATCGTTTCGGTCAGCCGTAGCTTGTCGACCGGCTTCAGGAGATAGTCCATCGTCTCCAGGCGGAACGCAGGCACGGCGTACTGCTCATACGCGGTGGCCAGGACAAAGAATGGGGTCGGCAAGTTCCTCTCCCGCACGCGCTGGATCACCCCCAAACCGTCCAAGCCGGGCATTTGGACGTCCAGGAAGGCCAGATCCGGCTCCAGATCCTCGATCATGCGGACGGCCTCCAGACCGTTCTTCCCGGTTCCCACGATCTCGACGTCAGGAAACTCCCTGAGAAGGTAGGCCAGTTCGTCGCAGGCCAGCCGCTCGTCGTCGACAATGATCGCGCTGATGGACATCGTCGCGCCCTCTGTCATTTGAGTGCTAGTATAACATTACACATTGAAGGGATTGCCCTTATACGAAAAGGAGAAGACTTAAGTTGCCCGCCACAGATAACGTCCGCATTGCTCCAGCAGAAGGAAAACTCGGCGTCCTGATCCCTGGAATGGGAGCCGTCACCTCTACCTTCATCGCCGGCCTCGAGGCCATCAAAGCCGGATGGGCCAAGCCCATCGGATCGCTGACCCAAATGGCCACCATCCGGCTGGGCAAGCGAACCGAGGGCCGCAGCCCCCGGATTAAGGATTTCGTGCCATTGGCTGGCCTGAACGACCTGGTCATCGGCGGGTGGGACATCTTCGATGACAACGTCTACGAAGCCGCGATGAAAGCGGGCGTTCTGGAACGCCCCCTCCTGGAGAAGGTCAAAGAACCCCTGTCCGCCATCCGGCCGATGAAAGCCGTCTTCAATCAGGACTATGTCCGCCGTCTCGACGGCCCCAACGTCAAGAAGGGCGGCACGAACATGGATAAGGCGCGGTTGCTCATCGAAGATATTGAGAACTTCCGCAAGTCCTCAGGAGCGAGCCGTCTGGTGATGATCTGGTGCGGGTCGACCGAGGTTTTCCACAGGTCTAGTGACGTTCACTCGACCCTGGAGAAGTTCGAACGCGGACTCGCGAGCGACAACCCCGAAATCGCGCCCAGCCAGATCTATGCTTACGCCGCACTGAAGTCCGGTGTGCCGTTCGCCAACGGTGCTCCGAACCTCACCACAGACGTCCCAGCCCTGCTCGACCTCGCCCGCGACCGCCAGGTACCGATCTGCGGAAAGGACTTCAAGACCGGCCAGACCTTCATGAAGACCCTTATCTCGCCGGGGTTGAAGGCCCGCATGCTCGGACTGACAGGGTGGTTTTCAACTAATATCCTTGGGAACCGTGACGGGGAGGTGCTTGACGACCCCGGCTCCTTCAAAACCAAGGAAGAGACCAAACTCTCCGCCCTCGAGTACATTCTCCAGCCGGACCTCTACCCCGATCTCTACAAGCACTTCGATCACGTGGTACGCATCAACTACTATCCGCCGCGCGGCGATGCCAAGGAAGGCTGGGACAACATCGACATCTTTGGGTGGCTCGGCTATCCGATGCAGATCAAGATCGACTTCCTCTGCCGAGACTCCATTCTCGCCGCCCCGCTGGTCCTCGACCTGGTGTTGTTCCTCGACCTTGCGCAACGCGCCGGCATGAAGGGCATCCAGGAGTGGCTCTCGTTCTACTTCAAGGGCCCGATGACCGCTCCCGGCCTCTACCCCGAGCACGACATCTTCATTCAGCTCATGAAGCTGAAGAACACGCTCCGGTGGATGCGCGGAGAGGAATTGATCACGCACCTTGGGCTCGAGTATTACGACTAAGCATCATCCACTGCCGTGAACGTACTCGTCATCGGCGGAACACTGTTCATCGGCCGGTTGCTGGTGGCCGGGTTGCTCAAGCTCGGCCACCGCGTCACGGTCCTCCATCGAAAGCCCGTTCACGACCTCGGCCCCAAAGTGGGCGGCATTCAAGGGGATCGCAACGATCCCGAGGCCATGCGCCGAGTGCTTGCCGGCCGCCGTTTCGACGCCGTCTTCGATAACGTCTACGACTGGGAGCACGGCACCACCGCGTCCCAAGTCGAGGCGACCGCGCTCGCCTGCGGGGATTCCATCCGGCGCTACGTCTTCATGTCCAGCGTCGCCGCATACGTCGAGGGTCTCGATCGCTGGGAGGAGGACCCGCTGGTCCCTGATGACCACTCTGACCCTTACGCCCGCAACAAGGCGATGAGCGAGCGCGTGTTGTTCCGGCTGCACGAAAAGACTGGCTTTCCGGCCGTCACCATCCGCCCACCGTATGTGTACGGGCCAGGGAACCCCTTCTACCGCGAGGCGTTTTTCTGGGACCGGCTTCGCGACCGTCGGCCGCTCATCATTCCCGAAGACGGGAGCCGGCTGATGCACTTCGTCTATGTGGAAGACCTTGTGCAGGCGTGTCTCCGGGCGATGGAGGCGCCGGAGGCGGTGGGACAGGCGTTTAACATCGCCAATGAGCGTCCATTGACGCAGATGGAATTGGTTCGCGCTCTGGCCGCGACAGCCGGCATGGAAGCCCGGACGGTCTCCATCCCCAGGGCGAAGATTCTCGAGGCCGGCGGCCACCCACTTGGCCCGAATCTCTATTTCGCTGTGTACTTCGACATGCCGCCAATCACCGAAAACATCGGTAAGGCCCGGCGACTGCTCGGCTTCCAGCCCACGGACTTCCTTAAAGGACTCACTGAGACCTACGAGTGGTATCTTCAGCAGCCGGCCACCCGGCAGGACTATCGTTTCGAAGACCGTCTTCTCGCTCTGGCTTAAGCGCCGCTTTGGCGATGCGCCGCAGCATTCCCCGAAAAATCAGCGCGTGCACCGGGTAAAGGGCGTACCAGTAGGCCAAGCCCGCCAACCCGATTGGGTCGAAGATCGCGGTTTGCCGGATGGTCGAGGCGCCCGTCGCGCCGTGAACTTCGAACTCGAGCCACGCCCGTCCCGGCACCCTCATCTCGGCGAGCAACCTGAGGCGGCAGTCCGGCTCGTAAGCCTCCACTCGCCAGAAGTCCAACGTGTCGCCGATCGCCACCTCCTCCCGATCCCGGCGCCCTCTCCGCAGGCCCACCCCGCCAAACATAGAGTCGACGCGGCCTCTCAGCCGCCATAGTAGATCGCCGTAGTACCAGCCGGTTCTGCCACCGATGCGACGGATGGGCGCGAACGCGGCTGCCGGCGGGACGGAAACCGAAATCTCCCGTGAATCGACGATGCGCGTGCCGAAACGAACTCCGGCGAATGAGCGCACGCCGCGAGAGGCGGAAAGCGCATCCGACCAGCGCGTCTGGGCGAACTCCAGGTCTTCGTTCTGAAGCGCCCTCTCGATCGCTTTGCGGATCCCCATCGGACGGATGTCGAACACACGCAGCGCTGAGTCGTCCGTCACCACCGACGCGTTGCGGAGCCCGTTGATCAGCGGGCGCCCGGCACGGGCGTGCACCGGAGTGACTAGTGCGAGCCAGAGGCTCGACAGGCGCGGCGTCAACACGGGAACCGGGATCAGGAGCCGTTTCAGGCCTCTCTGGCGGGCGTACTCGCGGATGATGTCACCGTAGGAGACTTGGTCCGAGCCGCCGATCTCAAACACCCGGCTCTCGTTTCCAGGAAGGTCCAGTGCGCTGACGAGGTACCCGAGCACGTTCTCGATCGCGATGGGCTGTGCCTGTGTCGAGACCCAACGGGGCGTCACCATCACCGGCAGCCGCTCGGTCAGGGCGCGGATGATCTCAAACGAGAGGCTCCCCGATCCGACGATGATCGACGCCCGGAATTCAATCACCGGAACGCCGGTGGATCGGAGATCCTCGCCTGTCTGAAGCCGGCTCCGCAAGTGCGGCGAGAGCTCGCTGCCGGGTGCAGCCAGTCCTCCGAGGTAGATGATCCGTGAAACTCCAGCCTCCTTCGCTGCCGCCGCGAAGTTGTGGGCAGCCTGCCGGTCTTCCACCTCAAAGGAGCTTTCACTGGCCAGCGAGTGGACTAGGTAGTAGGCAGTGTGAACACCCGCCAATGCGTATTGGAGGCTGAGTTTATCCAGGACGTCCCCTGCCACGACCTCCACCCCGGCGCCGTCGCGCCGCCGGAGGAACTCGGGCCGTCGCGCCATGCAACGAACGGAATGCCCGCTATGCTCCAATTTCCTGAGCAGCCGGCCCCCGACGTAGCCCGTGGTGCCTGTCAGCAGGATCTTCATCCGATCTTCCGCCCTCTTCCCTTTGATGCCGGTTGCGTCCGCTTTGTCGCGGCTGCTAAAATCAATATTCCCACTATTTTGAGGAGATTCCCCGTCGATGGCAAAAGTATGTGAGATTTGTGGCCGCGGCCCTCAGTTCGGCAACCGGGTCAGCCATGCCCATAACGTAACCAAGCGGCGCTGGAACATCAACTTGCAGACCGTTCGCGCGATTGTGAACGGCGCTGCAAAGAAGATCCGCGTCTGCACGGCCTGCCTCAGGAACGGCAAGGTTCAGAAGGCCGCCTGAGCCTTCCGGATTGGCTGCGGCACGTTCCCATTCTGCAGTCTGGGTATAACTCTACACCGCGATCAGCATGAGATTTGTCACGTTTCGCCGTTCTTCCGGCGCGCCTGAGCCGGGCGTTGTCCTCGATCAGAAAGTCGTCGGTCTTGCAGGCGCCGGATTTCCGGACGTCCTTTCCATTGTGTCTGGCGCCGAGGAAGCCCGTGCGCGTATCGATGCATGGATCGCCGCGCCTCCCGCGGAGGCCGTGACGGACCTGGATTCGGTGACGTTGATGGCGCCGATTCCGCGTCCCCCGAAGATCATCTGCGTGGGTCTCAATTGGGTCGATCACGCCATGGAGTCGGGTCAGGAGATTCCCGAGGTTCCCACGATCTTCTCCAAGTTCCCGACTTCTGTCATCGGTCCCGGCGACAAAATCGTGCTGCCCCGATCTTCTACAAAGCCCGATTACGAAGCGGAGTTCGCGTTCGTCATAGGCAAGGGCGGCCGGTACATCCCGGCCTTCCGCTGGCGCGAGCACGTCTTCGGCTACATGAATTTCAACGACGTCAGCGCCCGGGACTACCAGACTGCGACTTCGCAGTGGATGATCGGCAAGTCCTTCGACACCTTCGCACCAATGGGACCCTATCTCGTTTCGGCGGACGAGATCCCCGACCCGCATGACCTTGACATCATGCTCACCATTAACGGGGAAGTGCTCCAGCACTCCAATACGCGGCACCTGATATTCCGTATCCCGGACTTGATCTCATTCCTGTCGAGCGTCTTCACGCTCGAGCCCGGAGATGTTGTCTCCACCGGCACTCCCGCCGGCGTCGGCGTCGCCCGCAAGCCGCCCCGTTTCCTGCGCGCCGGGGACGATGTCGTCGTGCGAGTCCAGGGCTTGGGTGAGCTCCGGAACCCCGTCGTCTCGGAAACGCCGTAGTCCGGCCTTCTCCTTCCAACATCCGGCGTCCGTCCGCCGATATAATGTCGGCTTACCGACAAACGCAAGGAGCGTATTCATGAGTCAGCCCTGGAAAACCGACAAGTGGTTCACCAGCCCCTGGAATTATCTGCCCGAAGTCCGAGAGACTCTCAACTTCCCCGAGAAGATCAGGATTCACGACGTCACGCTGCGCGACGGCGAGCAGCAGACCGGCATCGTCTTCCGGCGCGCGGAGAAAGTCGCTATCGCGAAGAAACTGGCGGCCGCGGGCGTCCACCGTATCGAGGCGGGAATGCCGGCCGTCTCCGCCGATGACGAGGCCGCCATCAAGGAAATCGTCTCGCTCGGTCTTTCTTCGGAAATCTTCTCTTTCGCCCGCTGCATGCCAGCCGACGTGAAACTGGCTCTCGACTGCGGCGTCAAGGGCATCATTACCGAAATCCCGTCCAGCGATCACATCATCAAGAACGCCTACGGCAAGTCGATGGAGTGGGCCATCAAGTCGTCGATCGAGACTACGCTCGCCGCCAAGGAAGCTGGCCTTTACACTGTCTTCTTCACAATTGACAGCACTCGCAGCGACCTTGACCGTTATATGGACCTTGTCGAGAAGGTCGCCACCGAAGGCCACATGGACGCCATGACGCTGGCTGACTCCTTTGGCGGCTGCACCCCGCAGGCGATCAGCGCGGTGGTCCGGAAGCTGCGCGCGCGCTTCAAGCAGCCCATCGAGATTCACTGCCACGAGGACTTCGGCCTCGGTGTCGCCAACACCATCGCCGCGCTGGCGAACGGCGCTTCGGTCGCCCACGTCACCGTGTCGGCGATCGGCGAACGCGCCGGCAACGTGCCTCTCGAAGACACCGTGCTCGCTCTGCGTCTCCTGTATGGCATCGATACCGGCATCCACACCGAGGAGTTCTACAGTCTCTCGAAGCTAGTCCAGGAGCTGTGCGGGTTCTCGCTGCCTCCCAACCGGCCCATCGTTGGCGACTCGCTGTATCACATTGAGTCCGGCATCGTCACCATGTTCCACCGCCGCTGCAAGGATGTGGAGCCGATGGAATACGTCCCCTTCGCGGCGGACCTCGTAGGGCGTCCGGGTATCGACATCGCTCTCGGGAAAGGGAGCGGGCTGGCAAACATCGAGGAGCACCTCGAGCGACGCGGGAAGACGGCCACGCCGGAGCAGACCAACGACATTCTCGCTCGCGTCAAGCAGACATCGATCCAGAAGAAAGGTCTGCTCACCGACGCTGAGTTCGACGGGATCCTCGCCTCCGTTCTGAAAGGATGATGGCGCCGTGTTCCGAAGCCTCGACGCGCTGGTAGACGCGGCCCGCCGCAAGGGGCCGGTCCGTATTGCCGTGGCGGCCGGGCACGACCCGGACGTCATCGAAGCGCTTAAACAGGCCCGCGAAATGGGTCTCGCCGACGGAATCTTCGTCGGCAATTCCGATAAGATCCGGGCGCTCGCCAAGAGCGCCTGGTCCGATATTCCCCCGGACCGGATCGTACACGAGCCTGACGACGCGGCCGCCGCCCGCCGCGCGATTGCCCTCGTGCGCGAGGGCGAAGCGCGCCTGCTGATGAAGGGCAAGATCGGCACCGCGACCCTCATCCGCGCCGTGCTCGACAGGGAAGCCGGCCTTCGCGGCAGCCGTTTGCTCAGCCAGGTGATCGTCTTTCAGGTTCCGGGCGAATACCGCCTGCGAATCATGACCGACGCCGCCATCAACATCGCGCCGTCGCTCGAACAGAAAGCGGACATCTGCCGGAACGCGATCGATGTGGCGCACGCTATCGGCATCGAAAAGCCGAACGTTGCTTTGCTGTGCGCGCTGGAGTTCGTCAATCCGGACATGCCGGCAACCGTCGACGCCGCCGGTCTGACTCTGATGAACCGCCGGGGCCAGATCATCGGCGGATATCTCGAAGGCCCGATCGCTCTCGACGCTCCGCTGAGCAAGTTCGCTGCCGAGCGCAAGGGAATCGACAGCCCGCTGGTCGAAAACACAGACGTTTTCATCGCGCCGGACATCGAGGCGGCAAACATACTCTATCGCTCGATACTGTATTTCGCCAAGGGCGAGTCGGGCGGCATCGTGGTGGGTGCGAAGGTCCCGCTGATTCTGCTCTCCCGCGCCGAAACTGCTGAGACCAAGATTCGCTCCATCGCTGTCGGCATTCTCGCCGCCGCGGGATGATACCGCTTCCTGTGGTCGGGGCTCGGAATGCTGCGGCCCGGAGCGGCGCCAGTTGTCGCGAGGTGTGACATGGCACAACGTAGAGACGTTCTGCTTCGCTTGTTGCTCATCCTCGGGTTCGCCCTTGCCCTCGGCCTGGCGCAGATCCGGGATTCTCTTCGGCCTGCTTTCGCCGCCAGCCTTGACGTCGCGGTGATGGACGCCAGTACCGGCAGAATCACCCCAGCCCGCGTCTACCTCTTCAAGGACGGGCGTCCGTCTCGGCTGAGTCCTGTGGATGCCCTCCTCCCGCTCCGGGTGGATCTCTACTACCGCGAGCGTCTCTGGAAGCAGGTCGCCCGGCCGAAAACGCTCGAAGTCACCGCCAGCGATCAGTCTCACTTCTTTCTGCTCGACGGCCAGGCAAGCTTCGACCTGCCTGCGGGGAAGTACCGCCTTGAAGCGTATCGTGGGATCTTCTTCAAGCCGGCCTCGGTGGAGTTTGAACTGAAGGCAGGCGAGTCGCGGCGAGTGGAACTGAAGCTTCAGCCCGTTGCACCGGACAAACAGAGCCAGTGGCTCTCCGGCGACGACCACATTCACCTCGTGCGGGATCGGCAGGACAACGACATTTTCCTCCGCTGGCTGCAGGCGGAAGACCTCTCGGTGGCGAACTTCCTTCAATTACAGCGCCAGTCGGACGCGGGAATGCAGTATGGTTTTGGGGAAGCCGCCGAAGCGCGCCTGCCCGGCTTCTCCATCCGCTCCGGCGAAGAGGCCCGCAGCCATTTCTACGGGCATATCAACCTGTTAGGTCTGCGTGAACTCCTGCGGCCGGTCAGTGTCGGCGAGGTTTACGCCAATTCGCCGGAGGCCTATCCTTTTCCGCTCGTCATGTTTGAGCGCGCCCGGCGCGACGGTTGCACCGTCGGTTACGCGCATTTCGATGGCAGCCAGAAACACTCGACGCTCCTCATGGACCTGGCGCTCGGCACGATCGATTTCGTCGAGGTCTTTCAGTTCGGCGTGCTCAAGACAGATGCCTGGTACCAACTCCTCAACGCCGGCCTGCGGGTCACCGGCATCGCTGGCAGCGATTTTCCAGTTCCGCTGGGCAACCGGAAGCCATGGCCTCAAGTCGTGCCGCTGCTCGGTCCCGAACGTACGCTGGTGAAGGCATCCGCCGGCCGCTCCGCATACGAGGCCTGGGCTGAGGGAGTCCGCAAAGGCGAAGTCGTTGTCTCCAATGGCCCCCTGCTTGAACTGGAAGTGAACGGAAAGGGCCCAGGCGCTTCTATCGCGTGGGAGGGGTCTTCAAGCAAGGCCGAGGGCGTCGCGACTGTCACGTTTCACCGGCCTATCGAGAAGCTCGAAATTGTTGTGAACGGCGAAGTCGCCGCGGTGCGTGGTGGAAACGGGACGGAGGTGACCATGTCGCTTCCCTTCGCGGTCCCGCTCCCCGGAAGTTCGTGGATCGCTGCCCGCGCGAAAGCGAAAAGCGAGGAGGGAGAGCCTGAGCTGTTGGCTCACACGAACCCGGTCTATCTGCTGCGCAACGGGCTGCCGGTTTCCGTTCAGGCCGACCGCGCCGAGGTCGCGAAGAAATGGGAGGCGGAGGCAGAGTACTACAGGAGCTCTGAACTGACCTTCCAAAGCGACACACATCGCCGCGAACTTTTGGAGAAGGTCGAACGAGCGCTGGCTGCACTGCGGCAGCCGGGAAATCAGGTGGCGGACGCCGCCCGCTGAGGCGGGAACAGCTTCAACGCGTTGTCCCGAAGCAACAGCCGCCCGACTTCGAGGGCCTGATCCTCGCTGAACAGTCCGTTCTCCACCTTCGCCGTCAGCACGTGCGCCACGTTGCTTCGTGCGATCTTCGCGTGGGCGTAGGTAAGCTCGGGGAAACGATAGTCGCCTCCGAAGCCCATGATCTTGTTCACCGGCACCGTCTCAAGGTATTCATCGAGCGTCCGCCGGCTGCCCGGAGGCGAGATGATGTGGGCCCAGCAAAAGTCGGCGTAAACGTTCGGGAACAGCTTTACCAGCACACCGAGCTCTTCCTGGTACGGGTAGCCGATGTGGAACAGATCGAATTTCACGCCTGGGTAGAGGTGGAATAGATTCGCCAGCAGAGTCGGATTCGTGTTCTCCACGAAGCACGCGTTGCCGGCGAGCAGTCCAGTATGAATCTGAAATGGGAACTTGTGTGCGTCGGCGAGGCGGACCACCTGGTGGAACATGTGGTCTTCGAGTGCCCGAAACGGCCGCACTTTGTGCGCCCGGAAGCCCGCCGGCGTTTCGGCGCCGCCCTTCAGCAGCCTCTCGAACTCGAGGTCCGCGTCGTGGTCGGGCACCTCCTCGAACTTGAGGTCCCTACGGTAGGCGAGCGTCGATTTCACCGATACCATGCCCACCCGGATGGCCTGTTCGAAGGTCGCTGCAAGCGCCCGCTTGTGATCGGCGAGCGAATGGATGGACACGCCGGCGATGCCCTCTAGCCGTTCGATGTCTTTGCGGGACGCCGGCGTCACGAATCCGTCGAATTTCTGCGCCAGCAGGAAGTAATCCTGGTCGAGGCGCGCGGGCTTTTCGTTCCAGTAGGGGTCCACCAGGCACCAGTCGATCTTCGCGCGTTCCCGCAGGACCTCACGATAGAGTCCAGGTTTGTTCCGGTTCCGGATCACCTCGTTGATCCGGCTGATCGTGCCGTGGGAGATCTCGTCCACGCCGTAGATGTCTTTGATGGCGATTGCCAGCGCCTGTCCGTAGCCGGTGAACCGGGCCGCGTTCCAATACGGCTCGAAGGCCGCCCACCGTCGCTCCGCCGGTGCTTGTTCGTCCCGAACAGTTGCCAGCGCGTCCCCGGCGAGTCCGGCCGAGATCACGTCGTTCACCGCATAGTGACCGGCGAGCCCGAAGAAATCCACGGCCTGTTCCAGGCGAGTTTTCTCCGGGATGAGGTGCTCGTGCGAGTTGTACAGCCGCAACTCGTCCAGCCCGCCGGCGAGACGTCTGGCGAGATCCGAGCTCGATGCCGCTGAAGGTGCAGCGGCGGCGGCTGTGCCTGGGAGTACGGCCGCGTGTCCTAGAAACCACCGTCTGTTGAGTCGCATGCCTTCGAACAAACCTCCAACGCCAGCAAAGATGCGTCGTCAGCCAGGGCGCCTGGCCCGTGCCACCTTACTACTTCCTCGATGATTCCGTTGATGCTCTCTGCAAGTGGTGCAGTCCTGCCGCTGTCGAGCGCTTTAAGCAGCCGTTCGTTGCCGAAATCATCGCCCGCGGCGTTTTCACTCTCGACAATCCCGTCCGTATAGAAGTAGAGTCGGTCTCCGACGCCAAGCCGGATCACCTGATCCTCATACCTAACGCCGGGGAACAGGCCGGCCGGTAGACCTCCCGCTTCGAGCAATGTCGGCTCACCGTCTCGGGGCACGTAGACCGGCCCCGTGTGGCCCGCCAGCACGTACCGGAACTCGTCAGTTCGTCTGTCCAGCACTCCATACAACATCGTGAAGAACTGGGGGCTTCGAGGGTCGAGTGGAAATCGAGCGTTCAGTTTCTCCACGACCTGCGAAGGCGTCGAAATTACAGGCCGGTCCGCGTCGTACAACAGCGATTGACCCGGCAGCGGCAGCAGGAAGTGGCTGAGCGTGACCGACAAAAGCGCAGCTGCGACCCCGTGGCCCGACACGTCGAGAATGTAGAGGCCGACGTCGTGATCGTCCAGCAGGAATACGTTCAGCGAGTCTCCGGCCAGTTCCTGGCAAGGCTGGTACAGCCAGGCGAGATTGATGCCGTGAACCTTCGGCAGGGATGCGGGCAATAGTGACTGCTGCACCTTCGCCGCCGCCTCCAAATCGCGCCTCATCGCCCGGTTTGCGGCTTCCAGCGCGTCTGCGGCGTTTTTCTGGTCGGTCACGTCGGATTGCACACCGATGAAGTGTGTGACCTCGCCGTCGCTGCCGCGAACTGGAGTGATCGACAGGCGGTTCCAGAATGGTGTTCCGTCCCTGCGGTAGTTCAGGAGCTGAACCGTGATCTCGCGCTTCTCGCGAATGGCCGCGCGGAGCCGTTCCAGCGTCTCGTGGTCTGTGCCGACCCCTTGGAGGAAACGGCAGTTGCGGCCGATAACATCGGTCGCCCCGTATCCCGTGAGCCGCTCGAATCCTTCATTCGCGTAGATCAGAGGGTTATCGGGACGCCGAGCATCGGCGATGGTGATGCCTTCTGCCGTCGCGTCGAGCGCACGGTTCTTCAAGGCGAGCTGTTGCCGGAACTGTTTCCGTTCGAGACTGTCTGCTTTGGCTGACCGCTTTGCTCTCGCGCCGTTCATGGGGGCTTTCCAGAGCATACACTGAATGCATGGGGGTGCGGCTCGCTGTTCTTGGTTTTCTTGCTGTTTTCGTGCTCTGGGCGCAAGTTCCGGTGCTCCGCCTGACGCAGCTCGCGGCCGGCCTGACAAATCCTACCGACATCCAGCACGCCGGCGACGGAACGAATCGTCTGTTTGTCGTGCAGCAGAATGGGATTATCCGCATCCTCTCGGGTGGCGTGCTGCGAGCGGCACCGTTTCTCGACATCCGCAATCGCACCGTCGGGAGCGGCGAACGGGGGTTGCTCGGTCTTGCATTTCCTCCGGGCTACCCCGCGAAGCGCTACTTCTATGTCAACTACACCAATCTCGCCGGCGACACCGTGATCGCGCGCTACCGCACCACGGCCGATCCGAACGTTGCGGACTCCACCAGCGAGACCATCCTACTGACGATCGCGCAGCCGTACGCGAATCACAACGGCGGGCAGCTCCGCTTTGGTCCGGACGGCTTCCTATACGTCGGCATGGGTGACGGCGGAAGCGGCGGCGACCCCCAGAACAATGGACAGAACCTACGCACGCTTCTCGGCAAGATGCTCCGGCTCGACGTCGAGTCCGACTTGGCGCGTGTCCTGATTCCTCCGGACAACCCGTTTGTGAACGACACCGCCGCCCGCCCGGAGATCTGGGCGATTGGTCTGAGGAATCCGTGGCGTTTCTCCTTCGACCGAGCAAAAGGCGACCTCTGGATCGCGGACGTCGGGCAGAACCGCGCCGAAGAGATTGACTTCCAGTCGGCATCCAGCCTGGGTGGCGAGAACTACGGTTGGAATCAGATGGAGGGGATGCAGTGCTACCGCTCGGGCTGTAACACCGCGGGCCTCATCCTGCCGGTGGTCGAATATGTCCGCTCGGAGGGCTGCTCGGTGACCGGAGGATTCGTCTACCGCGGACGCGAATCTCTCGGGCTTCGCGGCACGTACCTCTACGGTGACTTCTGCACCGGCCGTATCTGGGGCCTGCGGCGTGAGGGTGACCTGTGGAGCAACCGCTTGCTGCTGGCGAGCGGGTTGTCCATCTCCACCTTCGGCGAGGACGAGGCGGGGGAGATTCTCGTTGCGGATTACGGCGGCGCTATCTACCGGATCGGCGGTCCCGTTGCCCCGTTCTTCACCAGCGCGGGAGTCACCAATGCCGCGAGCTACGCTAGCGGGCTCGTTGCCGGCTCACTCGCTACGATCTTTGCCGCCGGCGTGAAGGACGATAACGGA
>DATIFQ010000318.1:0-2188 GCA_035455185.1 Bryobacteraceae bacterium
TTCTCGGACCAACCAACGTGAATCGAGAAAGAAAGCACTAACAGGCAAGAACCGGGCGTGACATTTCGTCCGGTCACAAAGGAGACGGCATGAAGGGACATCGTTTGGTAGCTGCCGTGGGGATCCTGGGACTCGTGCTTCTGGGAGGAGTGGCGTCGTCGGCGTCGGCCTCGGGGAAAGAGTCGTTCAGTTTCAACGCTCCCGTCATTTCCGGGTTCCCGGGAGGCCGGGCGGTGGAACTCACCGGCGGCGGTGCGTACATCCTGCCGGATTTCGTTCACGCGGGTGGCAGCTGTGGTTGCACGTCGGATATCACCGCGGGGCTGTTCACCGGATGCCAGAACGGACAGGGAGTGCGGTGGGACACGGACACGGTGCTGCCATCCACAACCTTCAAGTGCACCGGCGCCGCCAGTGAAGCCCTCAAAGCGGCGGAGACAGGAGACAAGACCGTTGTGATGCTCGCGGACTTCTACCGGGCGGGGGATGGCAACGACGAATCGTTCACCGCCCAAATGATCGTCTCGGACACCGATCTCGATCCTGTCGCTGACGGGGTCCAGAACATCTGGATCCAGCAAGTCGGCTGCGGGACGGCGCTCGTCAACTTCAACTGAGGTCCGGTCGAGGAACGCCTCTTTCGAAACGTGGAAGAATCCAGGCCACACCGAGGAGGAGATCATGGCGCAATTGCAGGCAGCGAAAATCGAGGAGTTCAAGAGCGGCTTCAACGGAGAGGTCCTTCTTCCGGGAAACGATGCCTATGAAAGCGCGCGGAAGATCTGGAATGCGATGATCGACAAGCGTCCCGCACTCATTGCTCGCTCCGCCACGACCACGGACGTGGTCCGAGCCGTGAACTTTGCAAGAGACAACGGACTCCTGCTCGCCGTCCGCGGTGGCGGTCACAACATCGCGGGCAATGCGGTGTGCGACGGCGGGCTCATGATCGACCTTTCGAAGATGAAGGCCGCGCGGGTCGATCCCGCCCGGCGCCGCGTCACGATCGAGGGTGGCGCCACACTCGCGGACCTCGACGCCGCCACCCAGGCGCACGGCCTCGCCACGCCGGTCGGAATCAACTCGACGACCGGCGTGGCGGGACTGACGCTGGGCGGGGGCTTCGGATGGCTCAGCCGGAAGTACGGCATGACCGTCGACAACCTCGAGTCCGCCGAGGTGGTGACCGCGGCAGGTGAGGTGGTGCGCGCGAGCGCCACCGAGCACCTCGATCTCTTCTGGGCTCTTCGCGGCGGTGGCGGCAATTTCGGCGTCGTCACCCGCTTCGAATTCCGGCTCCATCCCGTGGGTCCGGACGTGCTCTCCGGGCTCATCGTCTACCCGATCTCCGAAGCGAAATCGGTGCTGCAGCAGTATCGTGATTTCATCGCCCGAGCTCCCGAGGAGCTGTCGGTCTGGACGGTGCTGCGCCAGGCGCCGCCCCTGCCGTTTCTGCCCGAGAAGGTTCACGGCAAGGAGATCATCGCGCTCGCTCTGATCTATGCGGGTGACCCGAAGCAGGGTGAGCCGCTCATCGAGCCGTTGCGCAGGTTCGGCACCCCGTTGGGCGAGCACGTCGGCGCCCAGCCATACGTTGCCTGGCAACAGACCTTCGACCCTCTCCTCACCCCCGGCGCCCGCAACTACTGGAAGTCTCACAATCTCTCAACGATCAAAGACGCGCTCATCGACACCATCATCGCGTACACCCTGAAACTGCCGTCACCTCAGACCGAGATCTTTCTCGGCGCCATCGGCGGTGCCACCACACGGCCGGCCCCGGACGCCATGGCCTACGCCCATCGCGACGCCAAATTCGTCATGAACGTCCACGGCCGCTGGGAGGAGCCGGCCGACGACAAGCGCGTCATCGCCTGGGCGCGCGACTTCTTCAATGCTTGCGCCCCCTTCGCCAGCGGTGGCGTCTACGTCAACTTCCTCACCGCCGACGAGGTCGACCGCGTGCGCTCCGCGTACGGCCCGAATTACGATCGCCTCGCCCAGGTGAAGCGCAAGTACGACCCGAAAAACCTCTTCCGCGTGAACCAGAACATCGTGCCGGCCTGAAAAACGAGATACGCGTGACTAGCGAAGGCATCGCGAGACGCGTCGAAGCCGGTGAGCCCCGTGCCGCCTGAACCGCCGGTCTCCTTGAGGCCCGGCTTGATTACTGTCCTTCCCTTCCTCG
>DATIFQ010000319.1:0-3915 GCA_035455185.1 Bryobacteraceae bacterium
AAGCCGGTCCGCTGCCGGAGAGCGCCGTGACCGCGTGCATCTGGTCCTCTTCGACGAAGCACACCACGCCGACGGCGCGAAAGATGCTTTCGACGATCTTGCGGTGGGATGCGGTCACCGCGGCGTTCGCCGAGACGGCAGTGGCCCCTTCCTCAACCACGACCGGGATATTCGGCATCGCGCGAAAGACGGGGATGCGCTTGTCTACGGTTTTTTCAATCAGAGAAATGGGAACGGCGGCGGCGAGTGAGATCAGGATCTGGTCGCTGCGGAGCACTCCCCTGATTTCCTCGAGCAGGCGCGGCAGCGTTGGCGGCTTCACTGCCACGATCAGGATGTCCGACCATTCGGCCACTTCCCGGTTGCCGCCGGCGGTCACCGGGATCGAATACTTCTCGGAGACCTCACGGGCGCGGCCGGCGGTACGGACGGTGGCCACCACGTGCTTGCGGTCCGCAACACCTCCCTTGAGAATGCCGCCGATCAGCGCCGCGCCGATGTTTCCCGCACCGAGCACGGCGATCCGCCTGGAATCGGACATGCCGACATTGTATACGGTTGTCCGGACAGGCGGGTTTGCGGAGCGAATGGTGCTCGATGTTGGTCAGGCGACGGGACCGCGAAGGGGGCCCCACTGTGCGGCCAGCAACTTACCGCGGTCCGTGACAGCGGCCATCTCGGCCTGATCGAATGGTTTGAACGACCGGGCGGAGGCGAGAGCCTGACGAAGTTCCTCCGGAGTACGCAGGCCGATAATCGCGACAGAAACGCCAGAAACGCCCCAAACGTAACGCAACGTGGTCTGGTAATCCTCCGGCGAGACCAAGCGAGCGCCCGGCCCAGGGACCGGGCCGCCAAGTACCTTCATGGCAATAACACCGATATTCCGGCGCCGGGCTTCCGGAAGGACCTTCTCCTCGTAACCGTAGATGTGACGCTCGACAAAGTTGACCGTACACATAAACAGCTCAATCTCCCCGGTCTCAAACGCGGGGAGCACGCGGCCGGGACGAAGGTGGCTGGTGCAGCCGATGTGCCGGATCATCCCCTGTTTCTTCGCCTCGATGAGGGCGCCGAGGGTGCCATTCGGGCTGATGACCTGGTCCAGGCTGGGGTAGCGGTCGTCGCGGCTGATGTTGTGGATGTGGACGCAGTCCAGATGGTCGGTCTGCAGTTTTCTGAGGCTGTCCCGGACCTGGTAGAGCGCGTCCCCCTTGGCGTTGGTCTCCACTTTGGAGACGAGAAACACCTTGTCGCGCTTCCCCTTGAGCGCGCGGCCAACCCGCTCCTCGGAGAGGTTGTAAGGCGGCGCGGTATCGATGTAGTTTAGTCCGTTGTCGAGTGCTTCGCCGATCACGCGGTCTACGACGCTCTGTCCAACGTCGAAGTCACCGAGGTGCTGGGCGCCGAGACCGAGGATGCCAGCCTGAAAACTGATCTTGCCGAGGCGGCGGGTAGGAATGGAGCCGGCAGCCAAGGAGGGGCGCACGAATGCGGATCCGGCAGCTACGAGGCGAACAAGATCCCTGCGGGAATAGTCGGCCATGGGATGTATTCTACACGGGACGTCGCGCTTAAGTCCCAAGCCAAGCCATAACCCTGTGAACTGAGGATATACTGTTGGAAGAGAGGACACTTGGCCGCTGGTCCGTTTCCTGGGTAGCGGTAAGAGGCTCGTTCCATGAATCGACCGAGAAAAAGAGTTCCCATGGCCGTGTTGTCTGTACTGGCGTTCGTGGCGCCAGCGGCCGACATTCTGGCCCAGGCTCCAACAGATGGGGCCGCCGCGAAGGGCGTGTCGCGTGCGGACGCCTACTACCACTTCTCGATGGGCCACCTCTATACCGAACTGGCTGGCGCGTACGGGAACCGCGGCACGTATCTCTCGAAGGCCATCGACCACCTCAAGTTGGCGATTCAGGCCGATCCATCGAGCAGTTACCTAGCCGAACGACTATCCGACGCCTATGTCCAGGCGGGGCGCCTCAACGACGCGGTGACGGAAGCAGAGGACCGGCTGAAGAAGAACCCTGACGCGATCGAGGCCCGGCGGGTGCTTGGACGGATCTACGCCCGGCTCATCGGCGACACGCAGAATAACCGGATCAACGAGGAAATGCTCCGGAAGGCAACGGAGCAGTACCAAAAGATCGTCGCGAAAGAGCCTGGCGATTTTGACAGCTGGCTGATGCTGGGCCGCCTACACAAGGTGGCACAGAACTCGATTGAGTCGGAGAAGGCGTTCAGCCGCGCGATTGAGATCGACCCGACGAGCGAAGAAGCCATGACGGGTCTCGCTATGGTCTACTCCGATCTCGGCGACAGCAAGCGGGCGATGGAGATGCTGGACCGGGTCGCCCGCCAGAATCCGAACCTTCGGACCCTGACGACGCTGGCCAACGCCCACGAGCAGATGCGCGACTACGCGAGCGCCGCGCAAGTGCTCCGACAGGCGCTGGAGATGGCGCCCGAGAACATCGAGCTGAAGCGTGCGCTAGCACAGAATCTCCTCTTTTCAGGCCAAGAGGACGAGGCGCTTCGACTCTACCAGGACATCGCCGCGGCGGAGCCGAAGGACGCCCAGACGCACCTGCGGGTCTCACAGATTTACCGGCAGAAGCGCGACTTTGTGAAGGCGCGGGAGGCGTCGGAGCGGGCGCGCCAGGCCGATCCGGACAATCTGGAGGTCCGCTACAACGAGGTGAACCTGCTGGAAGCCGAAGGCAGAATGGAGGAGGCCATCGCCAAAATGAAAGAGCTGGTCGACTCCGGGGAGAAGAAGTCCTCCAGCCAGGCGGAGCGTGGGAATCGTGCGGTGCTGCTGGAGCGGCTTGGTCTGCTCTACCGATCGGGCGAGCAGTACAAGCAAGCCGTTGAGACCTTCCGGAAGATGGAAGAGATTAACCCGGAGTCGGCGTCTCGTGCCGCGGCGCAGGTGATGGACACCTGGCGGCAGGCGAAGGAGTATTCCAAAGCGATTGAAGAAGCCGATGCCGCTTACAAGAGGTTCCCGAAAGACAGGACGATCCTTCTCATTCGTGCCTCTTTGCTGGCGGACATGGGCCGGGGAGACGAGGCAGTCTCCGAAGTGAAGAAGCTGCTTGACGGCAAGAGCGATCGCGAGATTTATCTGGCGCTGGCACAGACATACGAAAAAACGAAGAACTACGGCGAGATGGGAAAGGCGCTCGACGCCGCGGAGAAACTGTCCATGTCGTCGGAGGACAAACAGACTGTCTATTTCATGCGCGGCGCAATGTACGAGCGCGCGAAAAACTTCGACGCGGCGGAGGCCGAGTTCCGCAAGGTGCTTGAAGTCGATCCTGAGAATGCCTCGGCGCTGAACTACCTGGGTTACATGCTGGCGGACCGCAACGTCCGGTTGGAGGAGGCACTCCGTTCCATCGACAAGGCGGTGAAACTGGACCCCAACAATGGCGCATACCTGGACAGCCTGGGCTGGGTCTATTACCGGCTGGACAGGCTCGACGAGGCCGAGAAGCATCTGCGCCGGGCGCTGGAGCGGGTCTCACGCGACCCAACGGTGCGTGACCACCTCGGAGATGTGCTAGCGAAGAAGGGTCAACTGAAGGATGCGATCGGGCAGTGGGAGATTTCGGTGAAGGAATGGGAAGCCAGCGCCCCGTCTGAGAAGGATCCCGCGGAGATTGCGAAGATAACGAAGAAACTCGAGGGGGCGCGGATTCGTCTGGCGAAGGAATCATCGAGCACCATCGCCAAGCCGGAATAGACCTTTTCGCATTTCGGCAGTTCAGCGCGATAATAGTGAAAGCGGCGAGGTGGCTGGTGCGTTTCACGTTCCCATTGTGGCTGGTGTTTCTTGCGATTCCCCTTGCCGCTCAGCATGGATCAAGAGCCGCGGAGATCGAAGCTGCGCGCGATGAAAAGGCGAAG